>JBGSBQ010000413.1:0-4151 GCA_041730475.1 Sphingomonadaceae bacterium | reverse complement strand
GGCGCGACTTCGCGCGCTATGAACTGGCAGGCCGCAACACCATCAAAGACCATGCCGCTTGGGCGCGCGAGCTGCTGGGCGTGCACGATGCCGAGGCCGACTGGCTGGAATACGAAGACCGCAGCGCCGGCGTGTACCGCGTCGTGCACGTGGTGAACGACCGTATCGCTCAGTGCATCTTCGTCTCGCCCCGGCAGGACATGCCTTCGCGGGCCTGGCTGGCCAGCCTGTTCGCCAAAGAGCAGTTGAGCGAGATTGACCGCGTTGGTCTGCTGGTCGGCATGCCGGTCGAGAAGGGCGCCGATACCGGGCCAACCGTGTGCTCCTGCTTCGGGGTGGGCCGCAACACGATTTGTGACGCAATCCGCATCCAGAAACTGGACACCGTGCCGCAAGTGACAGCCTGCCTGAAGGCCGGCGGCAATTGCGGCTCCTGCGTCCCGGAGATCAAGAAGCTGCTGGTAGAGACCCGGGTGGCGCTGGAAGAGGCGCGTGTCACATGAGCGACGCCACCTGACCGCAGTGCCGCTAAATTAAGGCGCCGATCGACTGGCAAACCCCACCGACGCAAAGCTGGGGTCAGACCCGGCGGGTCTGACCCCAGATCTTGTTTTGGGGTGCAAGCGCACGCTACGGCACCTTAACCTAACGGCATTAAGGTCAGACGGGGACCCCAGATCTTGCCTTGGGGTGCAAGTGTGCGTTGCGGCACTTTAACTTAGCGGCATTACTATCTGACCGAAGGAGGCTGGATTTATGGCGTTGCAATGTGGTAGATTAAGCAATCGATCGCTAGATCATTCCGATGCACTGCATAGATATGGCTATCCGAGAAAACTTCACTGACGCTGATATGGACCAGTGGCTCAACGACAAGCGAGTCACGGAAATCGAATGCCTGGTGCCCGACCTGACGGGTGTGGCGCGCGGGAAGATTCTGCCGCGCGCCAAATTCTCCAAAGACCGCGGCATGCGCATCCCGGAAGCGGTGCTGGGCATGACCGTTACCGGCAATTACCCAACCGAAGACGCGGCCTACGACCGTGCCATCTCCAGCACCGACCGCGACATGATACTGCGCGCGGACCCGACCACCATCACCACCGTGCCATGGGCCAGCGATCCGACCGCGCAGGTGATCCATGACTGCTACTTCGCTGACGGCACGCTGGTCGACTTTGCGCCGCGCTCGGTGCTGCGCCGGGTCCTCAAACTGTATGCTGAAAAAGGCTGGAAGCCGGTGGTGGCGCCGGAGCTGGAGTTCTACCTGACTGAAAAGAACATCGATCCCGATCTGCCATTGAAGCCGCCGATCGGCCGCAGCGGGCGCGCCGAGACCAGCCGTCAGGTCTACAGCATCGACGCCGTCAACGAGTTCGATCCGCTGTTCGAGGACATCTACGACTACTGCGACCTGATGAACCTCGACGTCGATACGCTGATCCATGAAACCGGCGCCGGCCAGATGGGCCTGAATTTCCAGCACGGCGACGCACTGGCTGCCGCCGACAAGGTGTTCTACTTCAAGCGCACCCTGCGCGAGGCCGCGCTGAAGCACGATATGTACGCCACCTTCATGGCCAAGCCGCTGGCCGGCGAGCCGGGATCGGCGATGCATGTGCACCAGAGCGTGGCCGACGCCGCCACCGGGCGAAATATCTTCACCGCCGACGATGGCGCGCCATCGCGTATCTTCAAGCATTACATCGGCGGTCTGCAGCGCTACACGCCAGCCGTGATGGCGATCATGGCGCCGTATGTGAACTCCTATCGCCGCATGGTGCGCCGCACGGCAGCACCGATCAACATCCAGTGGGGCATGGACAACCGCACCGTGGGCTTCCGCGTGCCGATCTCCGGGGTGCAGGAGCGCCGCGTGGAAAACCGCATCATCGGTGCCGACGCCAATCCCTATCTGGCGATGGCGGTCACGCTGGCCTGCGGTTACCTCGGCATGGTCGAACAACTGGAGCCAACGCCGATGACTACCAACAGTGCCAGCGACCACGCCTTCGAGCTGCCCCAAGGGCTGCCGGAAGCCTTGCAGCAACTGCGCGCCTCGGACCAGTTGCGCAGCGTGCTGGGCGAACGCTTCATCGACGTCTACACGGCGATCAAGGAACTCGAACATCAGGAGTTCATGACGGTCATCAGCCCGTGGGAACGTGAGCATTTGCTGCTACACGTTTGATCGCCCGTCCCCGGGCACTCCCTTTATAATCATCGGTTTCGTAACGGCGGCCAGCCTTCTGGCCGCCGTTGTTGTCTGCTTTTTCGCGTCCATACTGGCACTTTTACCATTATTGAAATTTCGATACCATGACGATAGCCCGACCTGCCGCATCCACTGGCGAAGCTGGCCAGCCCTTCCTCCTGATCAGTAATCTGGTCAAAGAATTTGATGGCGTGCGCGCCGTCAGCGATGTGTCGGTCACGATTAATAAAGGCGAGATCTTCGCGTTGCTGGGCAGTTCCGGCTGCGGCAAGTCGACCCTGTTGCGCATGCTGGCCGGCTTCGAGACGCCCACTTCGGGCAAGATCCGGCTCGCCGGGCAGGACATCGTCAGCGTGCCGCCCTATCAGCGTCCGATCAACATGATGTTCCAGTCGTATGCGCTGTTCCCGCACCTGTCGGTGTGGGACAACATCGCCTTCGGTTTGCGTCGCGATGGCCTGCCGAAGGATGACATCGCCCAGCGCGTCGAGCAGATGCTGGCGCTGGTGCAGCTGACCCAGTATGGCAAGCGCAAGCCGCACCAGCTGTCCGGCGGCCAGCAACAGCGCGTGGCGCTGGCGCGCAGTCTGGCCAAGCGGCCGCAATTGCTGCTGCTGGACGAGCCTTTGGGTGCGCTCGACAAGAAGCTGCGCGAACGCACGCAGATGGAACTGGTGAACATCATCGAGCAGGTCGGCGTGACCTGCGTGATGGTCACCCACGATCAGGACGAGGCGATGAGCATGGCAACCCGCATCGCCGTGATGAGCGAAGGCCGCATCTTGCAGGTGGGGGCGCCGGGCGAAATCTATGAAACCCCGAACTGCCGCTTCGTGGCCGACTTTATCGGTAGCGTTAACATGTTCAACGGCCGCGTCTCGGTCGATGAACCGGATCACGTGATCGTGGAAACCACCGAAGGCCGGCACTACATCCCGCACGGGATTACCGGCACCAATGGCATGCCCGTATCGGTGGCCGTGCGTCCGGAGAAGATCTGTCTGCAACTGGAGCAGCCGAGCGTCGAGCAGCGCGCCAGCGCCGCCGAAATGGGCTTTAACTGCGTGGAAGGCAAGGTCATGGCGATTTCCTACTTCGGCAACGAGACCCACTACCACGTGCTGCTCGACAGCGGCATGGACCTGAAGGTAGCGCGTACCAACGCCCAGCGCCACGGCGAAGGCCTGCTGCAACGCGACCAGCGCGTGGTGGCGTGGTGGGACGGCGCCGACGTCGTGGTTCTGACCAGCTGAGAGCCGTCATCATGTTCAAGAAATTCTTCAGTGGCCGCCAGCTGGTCATCGCCGTGCCGTTCCTGTGGCTGACCTTTGCGTTTTTGGTACCGTTCCTGATCGTCATGCGCATCAGCTTCACCGAGGCCGATGCAGGGGGCAATCCTTTCGGCACCCTGATGACGCTGGTCGACGGCGTGATCACGTTCAAAATCAAGATCGCCAACTACCTGTTCATCGCGCAGGATGACTTATACACGCTGACCTATCTCAGTTCGCTGAAGTTCGCAGCGATTACCACGGCGCTGTGCCTGATCATCGGCTATCCGTTCGCCTACTTCATGGCGCGCTCCAAGCCGACCGTGCGGCCAGTGCTGATGATGATGGTGATGCTGCCGTTCTGGACTTCCTTCCTGCTGCGGATTTATGCGTGGAAGGGCATCCTTGCGAATAACGGCATCCTGAACCACTTCCTGATCAGCATAGGCCTGATCAACGAACCACTGCACATGATGAACACGCAGTTCTCGCTGATCATCGGCATGGTGTACGCCTATCTGCCGTTCATGATCCTGCCGCTGTATGCGAATCTGGTGAAGATGGACGTGCGCTTCCTCGAAGCGGCGGCAGATCTGGGCGCGACGCCGCTGCAGACCTTCTGGCGCATCACGGTGCCGCTGTCGAAATCGGGCATCATCGCCGGT
>JBGSBQ010000412.1:0-4152 GCA_041730475.1 Sphingomonadaceae bacterium | reverse complement strand
GTCGATAACAACCTTCGATTGCTCGTGGCCGAACACAATCGCGCCGAGCATGATTTCTTCAGACAATTGCTTGGCTTCCGATTCCACCATCAGCACGGCGGTTTCCGTACCTGCAACCACCAGGTCCATCTCGGACTTGATTAATTGCGCTGTAGTTGGATTCAATATGTATTGACCGTCGATATAACCAACGCGTGCGGCACCAACAGGGCCAGCGAAAGGAATACCGGAAATCGACAGGGCAGCCGAAGCGCCAATCATTGCGGCGATGTCTGGATCGATTTCCGGATTAACCGACAGCACGTGAATGATGACTTGCACTTCATTCAGGTAACCTTCCGGGAACAGCGGGCGGATCGGACGGTCGATCAGGCGCGACGTCAGCGTTTCTTTTTCCGAAGGACGACCTTCACGTTTGAAGAACCCGCCCGGAATTTTACCGGCAGCGTAGGTTTTCTCAACGTAATCGACGGTCAGCGGGAAGAAGTCCTGACCTGGCTTCGCATCTTTGCGCGCAACCACGGTGGCCAGAATCACGGTATCTTCAATCGATACCAGAACGGCGCCGGAGGCCTGACGAGCGATTTCGCCAGTTTCCAGCGTCACTTGGTGTTGACCGTACTGGAAGGTTTTCGTAACTTTATTAAACATGGGTAATCCCTTTCTATTTGCCGACAGATTTTCAGGGGCTGTCGTTCACCTCACCACAGGCAGCGTCTCTGGTGATTCCCTGCCTTTGCTACGCTTGCACTTACTTCAGTACTACAGGAATTCCATGTTGCCCCGCCAAGAGCGTATTCCGCTTGGCAAGCTTTTGCGACGGCTAAATGACAAAATGCCCGCGTCAGTAACCTGGCGCAGGCATTTCGATTAAGCTGGATGACGCAAGAATTACTTACGCAGACCCAGTTTAGCGATCAGATCGCGATAACGGGTTGCATCTTTGCCCTTCAGGTAGGACAGCAGGCTCTTACGACGGTTAACCATCATGATCAGACCACGACGCGAGTGGTGATCCTTGCTGTGTGCCTTGAAGTGGCCGTTCAGTTCGTTGATGCGTGCGGTCAGCAGAGCAACTTGAACTTCTGGGGAGCCGGTGTCTTTTTGACCACGGGCGTTGTCCGCGATAATCGCGGCTTTGTTGATGTTTTCTACGGTCATGATATTTACCTTTAACATGCGGTGCGCGGAGTCTGAACCCTGCCCACCGTGAACTTCAAAAAAAACTGATCCGAAGACCAGACCCGGAAGTATATCGGAAAACCGGTGCGCGGTGCCAGAGAAGCTTAGAATTATTCATCTGCGACCCAAAAAATGGCGGAATACCATGCATAAAGTGATGATAGTGGCAATTTTCAGCGCCATGCTGGGCGGCTGCATGCATCTGGCCCCGGCCAGCATGACGCCCGGCACACCCGAAGCGGCGGTACGTGCGCAATTGGGCACGCCGGCCCACACTTACCGTGACGGCGCCGACACGCTACTCGAATACCCGAAAGGCCAAACCACTTACATGGTGCGGCTCGATGCCCGCGGCCAGCTGGCTAGCTACCAACAAGTGCTGACCAGTGCCCACTTCGCCAGCGTGCGCATCGGCCACGACGACCGGCAGGCCATCCTGCATGCCTTCGGTCAGCCCGATTCTGTCCAGCATTACGCACTGAGCGCCACCGAGGCCTGGCTATACCGCTACAAGGAGCAAGAGATCTGGAATTCCATCATGTATGTGGAGTTTGATGCGGGCGGCCGGGTCAAGGCCATGCTGAACGGCCCCGATCCCGAATTCGAACGCGGACACGGCCGCTAGCGCAGCATGCTCAGGTAGGTCACCGGGGTGCCGTTGTACTGGGTCAGGGTTTCCTCGACGGCATGAAATCCGTAGCGCTGGTATAGGGCGCGCGCGCCGGCATTGCTGGCGACCACATTCAAGCCCACCGGCCCGGCCATGCCCTGCAGCAGCTGTTCCAGCAATTGCCGCCCCACGCCCTGCCCACGGGCGGCGCGGCGCACGAACATGGCACGGATTTGCTGGCCACCACGGGCGCCGAAGCCTTGCACGACACCGTCCGCGTCCGCGAATACCAGCACCTCGGAGGCCCGGAAATAGCCCATGCGCTCACTATCCTGTTCCAGCGGCAGCAAGCTGAAGCTGAGTGGCTCATGAACAAACTCATCGAGCTTGGCGTCGGCATAAATCGCCAGCACAGCCGGCAGGTCGGGCTCGGCAAATTCACGAATTGGCATGACGTGTCAGAGTAGTGGTCGTGCTAGCATGGTGGCACCGGATTGCAAAGTTTGCAAGCCAATGTGTTGCAGTAGTACAATATTTGAGTGCGCAAAAAGGAAATGGCAGACGGGATGAAATGGAAGCACTTTCTGTGCTGGATCGTGTGGATGGCGGTGTCGCAGGCGCAGGCACAGCCGGAAACCGTCATCTATCCCGGTGCCATCTCCAGCGACCAGCGCACCGGCTATTACGCTGCGGTGCTCGATCTGGCGCTAAAAAAGTCCGGCACGCCATACCGGCTGCAAGCGTCCGGCCAGATGATGGTGGCGCCGCGACTGATGCAGCAACTGCAAGACCGGGATGGCATCAACGTCTGCTGGTGGCCCACCAGCCCGGAACTGGAGCAGCGCCTGCTGCCAGTCCGCATTCCCATCGATAAAGGCATACTGGGCTGGCGCCTGTTTCTGATCCGCAAGGACGACCGCGCACGCTTCGCCGCCATCCACACCCTGCCCCAGTTGCAGGCGCTGGTGGCCGGCCAGCAGCGCGACTGGAGCGATACCGCCATCCTGCGCGCCAACGGCATCAAGGTGGTGGGCGCCGGGCTGTACCCGCCGATGTTCCAGATGCTCGCCAGCGGCCGCTTCCACTATTTCCCGCGTGGCGTCGGTGAAATCTGGAATGAGGAACGGCAGCACGGTGGCCTCGGGCTGGAAGTCGAAGGGCATCTGGCGCTGCACTATCCGGTGCACACCTATTTCTTCGTCAACAAGCACGATACGGCACTGGCCCAGCGCCTCGAACATGGCTTGCGCACGGCGCTGAAGGATGGCTCCTTCGATGCCTTGTTCGAGCAATATAACGGCGAATTCCTGCGCCGCGCGCGGCTCGGCAGCCGTACCGTGTTCGAACTGCACAACCCGCTGACCACGCCGGCCCCGCGTCAGGGCAAGACAGGTGGCTTGCACCTGTCTACCGCCCCGCTCAGTTCTGAGGATTGACGCGCTCGATCTTCGAGTGCAGCTTGTTCAGCGCCGACAGATAGGCCTTGGCGGACGCCACGATGATGTCCGGGTCCGCGCCCACGCCGTTGACGATGCGACCCTCTTTCGACAAGCGCATCGTCACCTCGCCCTGCGACTGGGTACCGGTACTGATGGCGTTGATCGAGAACAGCACCAGCTCGGCACCGCTGGCAGCCTGCGATTCAATGGCGTTGACGGTGGCATCAACCGGGCCATCGCCGCTGCCAGCGCAACTGTGCTCGTGGCCGCCGATCGAGAACACCACCTTCGCTTGCGGCAGTTCGCCCGTTTCGGAATGCTGGGCCAGCGAGACGAAGCGGTAATGCTCGCTTTCCTGCGACTGCTGCTCGTCCGACACCAGCGCCATGATGTCTTCATCAAAGATCTCGGCCTTGCGGTCGGCCAGTTCCTTGAAGCGGGTGAAGGCGGCGTTGATGTCGGCTTCCGAGTCGAGCGCGATGCCAAGTTCCTGCAGGCGCTGCTTGAAGGCGTTGCGGCCCGACAGCTTGCCCAGCACTATCTTGTTGGCAGCCCAGCCCACGTCTTCTGCGCGCATGATTTCATAGGTTTCGCGCGCCTTGAGTACACCGTCCTGGTGGATGCCGCTCGCATGCGCGAAGGCGTTGGCGCCGACGACGGCCTTGTTCGGCTGCACGACGAAGCCGGTGGTCTGGCTGACCATGCGCGAGGCGGCTACGATCTGCGTGGCGTCGATGCCGAGGTCGAGACCAAAGTAGTCACGCCGCGTCTTCACCGCCATCACGATCTCTTCGAGCGAGCAGTTGCCGGCACGCTCGCCCAGGCCGTTGATCGTGCATTCGACCTGGCGCGCCCCGGCCAGCACGGCCGCCAGCGAATTGGCCACCGCCAGACCGAGATCGTTGTGGCAGTGTACCGACC
>JBGSBQ010000411.1:0-4192 GCA_041730475.1 Sphingomonadaceae bacterium | reverse complement strand
CGTGATCACGCTATTTGCTTTCCTGGGGGTGAACATGTTCCTGTCCGGCTTGCACTCCTACGGTAGTCTGTGAGGTAGCTTATGGACATCACTCAAGCGGTTATTCTGAATCTGGGGTTGGCACTGCTGCTGGCCAACGTCCCCTTCCTACGGTTGGCAACGATCAGTCGTTGGCATCCGGCATGGACCGATTTTATCGGCTGGCTAGTGGCTTACGCCATGTGGATGTCTGCTTCATTGGTGCTGGAGGCAGCGTCCGGCAAGGTGGTCGACAAGAACTGGGAGCTATGGGCAATCACCTCGGCCTTGTTCGCAGTGCTTTCATTCCCGGGCATTGTCTGGCGTCACCTGCTGCAGCGCTGAAAATTTGCAGAAAGCTGTGCTTCGGCTTAAAAGATGCATGTATTTTACTTGTATTATTTGGCTGGCAAATCTATAATTTGGCATGGGAAAAATACGACGAAATCGGGCACTATCGTTGATGATCGCAATCTTTGCGATTATCACGAACGTCCTCATTCCTACCGTATTTTCCCAGACCCAGGGCCCGCTGCAAGCCCTGTCTGGACTCAAGATATGCCATGCCATGCCGTCGATGCAAACGGCATCCGATATGGTCCGACTCAGCGGCGCCGAACAGAACGAGTCCCCGCGCGATGGTGTGATGAAAAGTCACGCTTGCTGCAAAGTCTGCGTCTGCCACCCAGCAGCGTTTGCGCTGCCTACCGCTGCTTACATCGCTACCTTTGCACCGCCTGCGGACGACACTGCGCGCGGCCCCGGCGACGTCCTTGCCACGCTGTGCATACGTCATACCAAATCCAGCCCCCGCGGACCTCCTGCGCTCGTTTAACCCACGCACCGCATTTCCCCATATTGATTGCCATGCATTCGGGGGAAGTCACGTCTAAACGATAGGGACGCCGGCCAAGAATGCCGCGTCCGAGCACCAAGGAATTCCCATGTCTTCGACAACTATGTTCCAACCACGCGGTCTGCATCGCAGTCTCGCTGCCCTGTTCACCCTGACAGCTATCGCCTCCGCAACGCTGCTCGCCCGTAGTGCCCACGCCTCGGATGCAGAGCGCGACAGCGATGCCGCGCTCACGATGGCAATGGTCACGATTAGCGCTGGCCGCCCTACCTCGATACCAACCCAGATCCCCACGACAATTGAAGGCATGAGCGCCGCTCAAATTGAAAGAAGCATCAATGCAGTTGATGCTGAGGATGCGTTGAAATACTTCCCGAGCTTGAACGTACGCAAGCGCTACATCGGCGACTACGACCACGCCGTTCTGGCCAGCCGCGCTTCCGGGACCGGCAACAGCGCACGCTCCCTGGTCTACGCGGACGGTATTTTGCTGTCCAACCTGCTCGGTAACGGCGCCACCTTCACGCCGCGCTGGGGCATGGTGACGCCGGATGAAATCGAGCGCGTCGACGTGTTGTACGGGCCTTTCTCGGCCGCCTACCCCGGCAACGCCGCCGGCGCGGTGGTGGACTACCTGACCCGGATGCCCAGCTCATTGGAAGTCCATGCGCGGCTCTCGGGTTTCCAGCAGGGTTTCAAACAATACGGCAACGACGACCATTACGCCGGCCGGCAAGGCAGCATTTCCGTCGGCAACAAGACGGGCGGCCTGTCGTGGTGGGTCAGCGCAAGCCACCTGGTCAACGATGGTCAGCCCATCGCCTTCGCCAACAAGCTGGTCAGCGCAGGTGTGCCGGGCAAAGGTGGCACGCCCGTCACCGGCGCCATCGCCGACAAGAATCCATCGAATGCCGACTGGCTGATCCTTGGTGACACCAACCAGATCCACACGGTTCAGGACCATGCCAAGATCAAGCTGGCCTATGACGTCACGCCTGCCATCCGCGCCAGCTACACGCTGGGATGGTGGAAAAACGACGCTGATCGCCACGTCAATTCCTACCTGCGCGATCACGCCGGCAATGTGGTGACCGGCGGGGCCATCAATGTCGGCAGGCGCCAATACACGCTGACGCCCGCCGATTTCGCGCCGGCCACCGGCGAGCTGGAACACTGGATGCAGGGCCTGTCGTTGAAGAGCCATACCAAAGGCATCTGGGACTGGGAACTGGCAATCAGCAATTACGACTATAAGAAAGACAGCGTACGCACGCCGACAGTACTGTTGAATTCACCCGGAGCCAAGGCCGGCACGCTGACCGACATGAGCGGCAGCGGCTGGTCCACACTGGCGGCCAAGGGCATCTGGCGACCATACGCCGACAATCGCCACATCGTGGATTTCGGCGTGCAGCGTGACGCATTCCGTCTTCGGACGCTGGTGTCCAATACCCGCGAATGGACCAGCGGCGACGCTGTGTCCAAGGCATCGAGCTTTAATGGCGACACCCGTCTCGAAAGCCTGTATGCGCAGGACACCTGGCGTTTTGCACCCGCGTGGAAGACCACCGTGGGCGGCCTCCTGGAACGCTGGCTGGCCTTCAATGGCAGTCTGGGTAACGGCGCCACTACCAAAAATTTTGGTGAGCGGACTGAGACGGCATTCTCGCCCAAGTTCGCGCTGTCGCATGACGTCAGCGACAACTGGACCTTGAAAGCATCCACTGGCCGCGCCGTGCGTTTCCCGACCGTCTCGGAGCTGTACCAGGGCGCCATCGTCGGCGATACGCTGATGAACAATGATCCCAATCTGAAGCCTGAGCGCTCCCTCACCAGCGAGCTCACCGCAGAACGCAGGCTCGACAAGGGAACGATCCGCGCAACCTACTTCTTTGAAAACACGCGCGACGCGCTGTACTCGCAGCGCAACGTCAACGTTACGCCCAACGTCACCAATATCCAGAACGTCGGCCGTATCCGCACCCGTGGGCTGGAACTGGCCGCGCAGGCCGATGACGTCCTGTTCGATGGTCTGGAACTGAGTGGCAGCGTCACGCTTACCGACTCGACCATCGTTGAAAATCCAAACTTCCCCGCGAGTCTGGGGCAGGACCAGCCACGTGTTCCACGCCAGCGCGCGACACTGCTGGCCAGTTACCACCCCACGGATAAATGGTCCGCAAGCTTTGGCGCACGCTACAGCGGAAAGCAATGGGGTACGCTGGACAACACCGACCCGAACGGCAGCAGCTATACCGGCTACTCGAGCTACTTCGTGACAGATATCCGGCTGCGCTACCACTTCGATAAGCAATGGAGCGGCTCGGTGGGTATCGACAACTTGGGGAACAAAAAATACTGGGCCTTCCATCCCTACACCCAGCGCACCTTTAACGCTGAACTCCAGTTCGATTTCAAGTAAGGCAATGCTATGACTAACCATACCATCCGCTCTTTGGCGGCCGCGATGCTAGCCGTGTCAACGCTTGGTGCCCTGTCCCCGCAGGCGGCGGGGCAAGTGTCGGCACCGGTTCACGCCGGGCCAGACGCGCCCCTGGCAGCGGCCCACCCGGTCAGCCATAAAATGAAAGCACAGCTCGCCAGTTCTGCAGCATTCGATCGTTCTGGCGTGCTGTGGGCTGTCAGCCGCGAAAGCGAGACGGGCTCGGGCCATCTGGTGCTCCAGCGCTCCCACGACGAGGGGAAGAGCTGGGGCGCCAAAGTTCAGATTAATTCTGAATCCGTCGTCGCCAGTGGCGATGAGCGACCGCGCATCAACTTTGGCGCGCACGGCGAAATCTACATCACCTACAGCCACCCACTGGCGCAGCCTTACACGTCCGAAGTGCGCTTTATCCACTCCGAAGATGGCGGCCGCCGTTTCAGTCTCCCTGTCACGGTCCACCAAGACAGGCACATTATTACCCATGGGTTTGCGTCGACGTTGGTGGATGCAGAAGGGCGAATCTACATCACGTGGATCGATAAGCGCGACCAGCAAGCAGCAAAGGATGGCGGCATCGCTTACGTCGGCGCAGCGCAGTATTACGCTGTCTCGAGCGACGGAGGCCGAAGCTTTGCAGGGGATTTCAAAATTGCCGACCACACTTGCGAGTGCTGCCGCAGTTCAATTGCACTGAATCCAGAAGGCCATGCTGTGCTGATGTGGCGCCATGTTTTCCGGCCCAATATCCGCGACCACGCGCTGGTCACACTAAGGCCGGACGGCAAGCTGGGGGAGATAGAGCGTGCCAGCTTCGACAACTGGGCGATCGACGCCTGCCCTCATCAGGGGCCAGCACTCGCGTTTGGCGCAGA
>JBGSBQ010000410.1:0-4197 GCA_041730475.1 Sphingomonadaceae bacterium | reverse complement strand
CAACGGCGGCCGCGCCGACGACATCGACGAGCGGCGCCGCTCCGTGGCCGGCAAACAAGTTTTTGGCCGCGAAGAACTGGACCGTAACGGCGATAACAACCTCGGCGACGTGCTCAAGCGTCTGCCCGGCGTCACTCTCGGTGGCCGGCCCGGCCGCGGCGGTGATGTGCGCATGCGCGGCATGGGCAGTGGTTATACGCAGGTGCTGGTCAATGGCGAACGGCCGCCGGCCGGTTTTTCGATGGAAACGCTGTCGCCCGATCAGGTCGAGCGGGTCGAAATCATGCGCGGCCCGGTGGCCGAGCACAGCGCGCGCGCCATCGCCGGCACCATCAACATCGTGCTGCGCGACGGCTACCAGCAAAAGGACAACCAGTTCAAGTTCAGCGACACCATCGAGCAGGGCCGCCATGCGCCCAACGTGTCGCTGGTGGTACCGGGCAAGATTGGCGGTCTCGGCTATCTGCTGACGGGGTCGCTGTTTGAAAATCACCAGCGCGACCAGACTGCAACCTATAACCGCGATACCCGTGCCGATGGCGTGGTGCTGAAAGATCAGAACGTGCTGGACAGCACCAGCCGCGCCTCGCGCGGCCTGCATGTCACGCCGCGCCTGTCCTACCGCTTCGGCAATGGCGACACGCTGAATTTTCAGCCTTTCCTGATGGTCAATCGTAGCGACAGCAACAGCCGCAGCGACCTGAGCCAGAACAGCGGTCTGGTGCCGGCGGCGCTGCTGCAGCCGCCCGAATACCATCTGGCGTTGACCAAGGCGCACAGCGATATGGCCTTCCTGCGCGGCTTCGGCAACTGGATCCACAAGCTGCAAGGCGCCGCCAAGCTGGACATCAAGTTCGGCTTTGGCACTGGCCACAGCGACAGCGACTCGCTGCGCAATCAGTACGACGGCAGCGGCGCTTTGCTGGACCGGTTTACCGAGACCAGCAGCGTGCGCGACCGTAGCGGCAGCACCGGCGGCAAGTACAGCACGCCGCTCGGCAAAGACCATACGCTGGCTGCCGGCTGGGATCTGGAAGCCAGCCACCGGGTCGAAACCAAAACTTCGCTGGACCAGTACGGCGTGCCGCAATTTGCCGAGTCGGGCGACAACCTGAGCGCCGATACGCGCCGCGTGGCCGTGTTCGCTCAGGATGAGTGGGATATCTCGCAGCAATGGTCGGGTTATGCCGGCCTGCGCTGGGAAGGCATCCGCACCACCAGCAGCCGCGCCGGTGGCGACATCAGCAACACCAGCAGCGTGCTCAGCCCCTTGCTGCATGGCGTGTACCGGATTCCCGGCCGCGAACGCGACCAGATCCGCGCCAGCCTGACCAAGAGCTACAAGGCGGCCAATGTGCAGGACCTGATTGCGCTGCCGTCGCTGTCGCGCCTGAACAGCGCCACCCGGCCTGACCGCACCGGCAATCCCAATCTGAAGCCGGAACTGGCGACCGGACTTGATGTCGCCTACGAGCATTATCTGGGCCGCGCCGGCATCCTCAGTGCCAGCGGTTTCATCCGCAATATCGATGACCTGATCCGGCGCGACATCAGCCTGCAAAACACGGCAACCGGGCCGCGCTGGGTCTCGACGCCGGCCAATATCAGCCATGCGCGCACCAAGGGCATCGAGCTGGAAGCCAAGTTCCAGCTGTCCGAGCTGATCGAGGGCGCGCCGTTCATCGATTTCCGCAGCAATTACAGTCATTTCTGGTCCAGCGTCGATGGCATTCCCGGCCCGAATAACCGGCTCGATACGCAGCCCAAGCAGACCGCCAACATCGGCCTCGATTACCGCATGAAAGACTTGCCGCTGACCTTGGGCGGCAGCCTGAACTGGACTCCAGAGACGCTGATCCAGAGCAGCCGTACGCAGTTGGTCTACACTAGCCGCAAGCGCTCGTTTGACGCCTATGGCCTGTGGCGGATCGACGCCCGCAACCAGCTGCGCATGTCGGCCAGCAATCTGGCGGCCGAAGACGCGCTGGGCAGCAATGTAGTCACCACCAATGGACTGGCCCAGCTGGCCAACACCACCAACCAGACTTACACGGTCTGGAGCGTGAAATACGAAACCAAATTCTGACCAAGGATTCCGCATGAAACGTTTTCTGTTGCGCAGTATTGTTGTGAGCCTGATGAGCGCGCTGGCGCATGCCGCCGAGCCGACCGGGTCCGGTATCGAAATCCAGTATGTGGATGCCAGCGTGCGGCCGCAGGACGACTTCTTCCAGCATCTGAATGGTAACTGGCTGAAAACCACGCAAATTCCGGCTGACAAAGCCAGCTGGGGCGCCTTCGCCAAGCTGCGCGACGATACCTTGCAGCAGTTGCGGGTCGTCATCGATGGCACGCTCAGCAATCCGGCCAACAACAAGAAGGGCAGCGAGGCGCAGAAGATCGCCGACCTGTATACCAGTTTCATGGACGAGAGCAAGCTCGATACGCTGGGGATCCGGCCGCTGGCCGGTGAACTGAGCCGGATTCGCTCGATCAAGGACAAGAAAGCCTTCCCGATGCTGATCGCGCATCTGGAACGTATCGGCGTCGCCACGCCGTATGGCATTTATGTCAGCCCGGACGCGCGCGAATCGACCAAGTATGCGGTCGGTGTCGCACAAAGCGGCCTCGGCCTGCCGGACCGCGACTACTACCTGAAAAAAGACGATGCCAAGCTGGCTGCCACGCTGGTCAAGTATCAGGACCATGTCGCCAAGACGCTGGCGCTGGCCGGCAACAAGCACGCCGCCGCCGACGCCAAGGCCATCGTGGCACTGGAAACGGCATTGGCCGAAGTGCAGTGGACCAAGGTCGAGAACCGCGATCCCGTCAAACGCTATAACAAGGTAGCGCTGGCCAAACTGGGCGAGCTGGCCCCCGGCTACGACTGGCAGCATGCGATGGCCGCCGCTGGCGTCGCCACCAAGGTCGATTATGTGATTGTCAACCAGCCCAGTTTCCTGAGCGGATTCGGCAAGCTGGTCGAGAGCACCGATCTGGCCACCTGGAAAGCGTATTTCGAATGGCAACTGCTGCGCGAAGCGTCGCCGTACCTGTCGCGTGAGTTCGCCGACGCCAGTTTCGCCTTCTACGGCACCGCGCTGACCGGCGTGGCGGCGCAGGAACCGCGCTGGAAACGCGGCGTGCGGGTGCTGGAAGCGGCGCTGGGCGAGGGCGTTGGCAAGCTGTACGTGGCCAAATACTTCCCGACCGAGCGCAAGGCGCGCATGGACCAGCTGGTGCAGAACCTGCTGGCCTCGTACCAGACCAGCATCGACGGGCTCGACTGGATGAGCGCGCCGACCAAGCAGGAAGCGCAGGCCAAGCTGGCCAAGTTCTCGCCCAAGATTGCGTATCCGAACAAATGGCGCGACTACAGCGCGCTGGCGATCGTGCGCGCCGACCTGCTGGGCAATATGCTGCGCGCCTCGGAGTTCGAGTACAACCGTGGTCTGGCCAAGCTGGGCAAGCCGATTGATCGCGAAGAGTGGGGCATGACGCCGCAAACGGTGAACGCCTATTACAACGCGACCAAGAATGAAATCGTGTTCCCGGCGGCGATATTGCAACCGCCGTTCTTCAACGCCAGCGCCGATGATGCCGTCAACTACGGCGCGATTGGTGCCGTCATCGGGCATGAAATCAGCCATGGCTTCGACGACAAGGGCAGCCAGTCCGACGGCGACGGCAATTTGCGCGACTGGTGGAGCAAGGAAGACCGCGCCAACTTCAAGGCCAAGGCCGACGCCATGGTGCGCCAGTACGGCAGCTACAGCCCGCTGCCCGGCTACAACGTGAACGGCGCGCTGACGCTGGGCGAGAACATTGCGGACAACTCCGGCATTGCGATTGCGTACAAGGCGTATAAACTGTCGCTGAACGGCCAGCCGGCGCCGGTGATCGACGGGCTGACGGGCGACCAGCGCTTCTTCATGGGCTTCGCACAAGTGTGGCGCACCAAGATGCGCGAAGAGCAGCAGATCGTGCAGATCAAGACCGACCCGCACTCGCCGGGCCAGTACCGCGCCAATGGCACGCTGGTCAATCAGCCTGGTTTCTATGACGCGTTCGGCGTCAAGCCAGGCGACAAGATGTATGTGGCCCCCGAGCAGCGCATCATCATCTGGTAAGCCGCCACCCAAAGGCACGCGCGAGTGGTCATGCTGGTCAGTTAAGGCGCAGATCGGCTGGCAAACC
>JBGSBQ010000409.1:0-4203 GCA_041730475.1 Sphingomonadaceae bacterium | reverse complement strand
CCGAGCGGCCGCCGACGCGCGCGATGCCGGCGATCGAGAGGATGTCCTCCACGAAGGCCTTGGCGGCCTGGGGCGCCTGGCCCTCGATGGCGGAGCTGCGAAAGACGGGCCGCCATGGTGTGCCTCCGGGGTGAATGTGGTCTTGTTGCCCCAGTCGGGATGGCCAACCATGTGTTGCGCAACGCAGCGCCGCTTGTATCGGCCCCGCAGGGCATGGAGTTCAGCGCCTTCCCGCACTCGACGGCAAGCCCATCGTGGCCTTCCAACTGCATGCCCCGACGCCCAGGCAGCACATCAGAGAACGGTGGCGTGCCGGTGGCGCATGCACGCCATCGTTGCATTGAACAGCTAAACCGGCGCATGTCTTGGTCGTGTCGCTCTTGCCGCACGCAGCGTTTGCGGGACATGTTCGGGGCAGCTCAGGGCACGCCCTGGTTGGCGGGGCATCGTCGAGTTCCGGTACCACGCGGCATAGACGCATGTCTTGCTCATGTCCTGCTGGGTATAACGTGCACTTCGACATCCAGTGTGCCATTTCAGCAGCCCATCGATTGGTGTTTTTGAGGATCCACCGTATGTTCGCTGCGGACAGGATGGTCACATTTACTTTGGGGAAATCCAGCCTTAACATGATTTCGCATTCATTGAATGCAATACGGCCGGATTACGCGCTGAATAGGAAGAGATTAACCAGAGGATGGGACATGACGATTGCGGGCCGACATTATTTTCTTATTGCTTTCGTCATCATCCTGGCGGCGACGTTGTCTGGCTTCGGCATTTACCAAACCAGGACTGTATTTGCGTCCGCCAACTACAGCAATGAAAACATCATTCCAGGCCTACAGATACTGGCAGATACTCAGGCGGGGCTGGCGGCAATCAGTGGTGCCATGTGGAGCCATCTGGCAGTGGCCACGCCGTCGCAGAAGCAGGCGTTTGCGGACCAGATCCATGAGCGACGCTTGCAGCTGATTGTGGGGTTTCAGAAATACAATACTCAATAACTCTCGAATGAGGGCGATCACGACCTGATGTTGCGTGGCCAACAAGCGTTTGGGGCGTTTGAGAACCTGCTGGGGCGTGCCCTCGCATTGTCGAGCGAGGGCAAAGAGAACCAAGCACGGGCGCTTCTGATTGCTAATCAGGCCACGATCGATGCCACTACGAAGGCCTTGTTGGCACATCGTGAATTTAAGGCGCAGACCGGCCGTGAGCGTGCTGAGGAGGCGGTCTTGGCGCTGGCACGCGCGACCCAGTTATCCATCTTGGTCGCATGCGCCGCGATTGTATTCGTGGTGTACAAGGGACTGACGATGGTGCGCTACATATCGCGCTCGCTCAAGCGGGTGGTGCGGATAGCCGTCGATATTGGAGATGGTAACCTGTGTCACGATTTTGGCGTGGCAGCCAAAGACGAGATTGGCGAATTGATGACGGCCTTGGAGCAAATGAATGGGGCACTGGTACGTATTGTGAGTGAGGTACGGGCCGGTACCGCTAGCGTGGCCAGTGCGACGGAAGAAATTGCGTGTGGTAACGAACACCTGTCGGCACGCACGGAGCAGCAAGCTGGAGCGCTCGAAGAAACTGCATCGACCATGGAGCAATTAACCGCAACGGTGCAGCAAAATGCGGGCAATGCGGAGCAAGCCGAGCAACTTGCAAGCTCTGCGCTTAAATACGCGAGTGAGGGGGGCGTGACGGTTGAGCTAGTGGTCCAGACCATGATGGCGATCGATGCAACTTCCCGCAAAATCGCCGACATTACGGCAGTCGTTGATAGCCTTGCATTTCAGACGAATATCCTCGCGCTCAACGCTGCAGTAGAAGCGGCCAGGGCTGGCGAGCAGGGGCGCGGGTTTGCCGTGGTGGCGGGGGAAGTGCGTACGTTAGCGCACCGGGCGGCGTGCGCGGCGAGCGAAATTAAAGTTCTGATCGGAAAATCGGTGAGTGAGGTGCAAGCGGGAGGACGGCTGGTGATCGACGCAGGCGCCGGGATGAAGCAAGTGGTTGACAGTGTCCGCAGCGTATCGGCTGTTGTGGCGGCAATTACCTTAGCCTCTAAGGAACAGAGCGCTGGTATTGGACAGATAAACACGGCAATCATACAAATAGACGGCACGACGCAGCAAAACGCTGCTTTGGTGGTACAAGCGAGCGCTGCGGCGGCGTCATTGCGGGATCAAGCCAGCAGTCTGTATGACACGGTGAGTCTATTCAAAACAAGCTGAGCTATTGCGTCAGCGTGGTGGGCACCACGTAGGTCGGCGCCGCGCCCAAGCTGGTGACGGATATCTGCACGCACGGCCACGCCTCCGGTCGGGTGGGCGTTGCCGAATATGGACGGCAGGTGGTGACCGTCGTCGTCGCGTATCGCATCAAATAGTCAGTGTAATATACCGGTGACAGCCGAGATCCGGCCGAGTCTTATCCGGCAATTCAACAGCCTGTTCGATGGAGTAGTGCCGGACGGTGCTGCTGGAGATGCCCCAAGGGCCAAGCTATTTCTCTCGGTCAGGGTGGTTGGCGAATATGCCAGCGTCGAATCATGCTGACAATAAAGAAATGCGGCCGTCCAGCCCGCATACTACTCGCCGCGTTCCTGCGCCAGACGTTTGCTCAGGCGCTCGCTGGCATCGGCCGCATACTCGCGGCAGCCGTTGGCGTCGATGAACGGATTGCGGTCCGGTGTCCGTGCTGCCGCTTTCTCCATCACCTCAGTGAACCCCGGGTGCACTGAAATGATGATGTCGCACTTGAGTGCCGCGACCTTGGCGATGCTGGCCGCGAACGACGCTGAGATGTCCGGCGACTTGCCTTTGCCGGTGAACTTGAAGTCACCACTGGCGTAAGGATTGAGGCTGTCCGCGTAGACCACATTCAGGCAGCCCGCACCCTCGCAGGAGGTCCAGGTCCAGGTGGTGCCACCCGGCGTATGGCCCGGGGTCATATGCGCGGTTGCGCTGATGGTGCCGACCTTCAGGAGTTGTCCGTCCTGCACCACTTTGACGTTGGCCACTTTAGCGACATGGACCACGGGATTGGCCTGATACTGCGGATCGTCCACGCCGTTGGTGCCGCGCTGGAGTGCCAGCGCGCCCGAGGGGCTGGCCGCCACCACGGCGCCGCTGGCGCGTTGCAGTGCCGCGATGCCGCCCGCGTGATCCCAATGCGCATGGGAGTTCAGGATCAGTTTCACGTCCTGCATCCGAAAGCCCAGCGCTTTGATGTTGGCCTCGATCAGTGGCGCCGATTGCGGTAGCCCGCCATCGAGCAGGATATGGCCCTGGGGGCCGGTCACCAGCACGGATGACAGGCCATCGACGCCAACGTACCAGGTGTTGCCGTACACATTGAACGGTTTGACCGGATGGTTCCATTCGGCGCAATTGTCGCAGTTCACCGCAGCGTCGTGTGCCTGTGCACTACCGGTCGCGGCGGCCATGGCCAGTAATGCGCTCACTACCATCTTCATAGTTTGTCTCCTGGTTTGAATAAAAGTGCGTGTAACTGGGAGCCGCCAGCCTTGGCCAGCGTATCGCGGATTCTGCCGGCATCGAGTGAGCGTTGTTCCGCATCATCGGCATGCAGCAGGACAACGGTGACATCTTTGTCGCCGCTGCGCATGCGCATGGTCAGGCAACGCCCCGCTTCAGCGCTGGAGCCGGTCTTGGACAAACGGATATCCCACCCCTGGACGCCGACCAGGGGATTGGTGTTGTGCAGTTCACGCATCAGGCCGTTGACCGCGACTTCGGCGCGTTGGTTGCTGGTGATCTCGGCAATCTCCGGATAACGCGCTGCCGCCGCCACGATGGCGGCCAGTTCAGTGGCGGTCGATGTATTGGATGACGTAGCCCCGGTCGGGTCGGTGATGGTGGTGCGCGTCAACCCCAAGCTGTGGATTTTGGCCCGAACCGCTCGTGAAAACGCCTCGCTACCGCCCGGAAAGGTGCGCGCCAGCATGGCGGCAGCGCGGTTTTCGGAGGACATCAGTGCCATCCGCAACGCCGTCGCGCGTGGCACTTCCGCGCCTGCGGACAGCACGGCATGGTCCTGCATCCCGTAGCCCATGTCCGCGCGGGTGGTGCGCAGTTTTTCGTCCGGATCAAGTCTGGCGTCGAGTACCACCATGGCGGTCATCAGTTTGGTCAGGGAGGCGATAGGCACCACAGTATTGGCGTCCTTGGCCATCAAGAC
>JBGSBQ010000408.1:0-4203 GCA_041730475.1 Sphingomonadaceae bacterium | reverse complement strand
ATCTTGCCCTCGTGGTTGACGTTAAAGCCCAGCGAGTACTGGAAGTCGGCCGATTTGCGCTGTTCTTCCTGCGCCTTCAGGAACTCGGTCGGCTTGTCGGTGTAGACCAGCCTCCAGCCGGCGCGGGCAAAGCCGTCCAGCGGCGCCGGGCCGATTTCGTCGACGCGGCTGCGCAGGAACGCGGCCCAGTCGAACGGCTGCACCGCGTTCAGCGCTGCGACCACGTCGTCGAAGGTGTAGTGGCTGGCGACGATGCTGCCGTCGTGGACGGCGAAGAAGCTGCGCGCAAAGTCATTCAGCGAGTGCTTGTCGGCGGACAGTTCGCGGATCTTGGTATCGACGTCGAGCCAGATCAGCGCGCCTTCCGAGTAATAGTCTTCGCTGCGCTGCCAGTTGCTCCAGCCGAGCGGACGACGGCCGTTGATGATCGGGTCATTGGTGGTGTCGATGACGGTGCGCCAGGCGCGGCCCTGCATGTTGTCATAGCGGGCGGCAGTGGCGGCCAGCAGGTCGCGCACGTTGGCAGCCTTGATCAGGCCAGAGCGGGCTGCCAGTACATCGCCCCAGTACTGGGTCTGGCCTTCATACACACACAGCAGCGAATTTTGCAGCGGGGTGTTGAAATCGGGGACATCCTGATCGGCCGGGCGGCGGAACTTGCCGTTCCACGAGTGCGTGAATTCATGCGGCAGCAGTGCGCGCTTGCCCTCATTGCGGGCCCAGTCGCTGAAGTAGTTGGCGGCCAGGGCGTTTTCGCTTGATTGCTGGTGCTCGCGGCCGATGCCGCCAAATTCGTCGCTCAGCGCGAACAGAAAGTCGTAATGCTGGAAGTGCTGCGAGTTGAACAGCTTGTAAGCCTGCTGCACCATGGCGCGGTGCAGTTCGAGCTGCTCCGGCGTGCTCTCCAGCGCCTCGGCGCTGTCGGCCACGAGGTTCAGATGCACCGGCCGGCGCGCGCCCGGATCGAGGTCGATGCGCTTGAAGTAGCGGCCCGCGAACAGTGGCGAGTCAACCAGTGTTTCGAGATCGAGCGGTTTGAAGCTGATTTGGTCGCCATTGCGGGCCGCCGTTTCCAGTGCGCTGCCGTACTGCCAGCCGGCCGGCAGGGTCAGGTTCGGCTGCACCATGATGCGGCGCGTGTAGTAGCCGGCCGGGTATAGCGTCATCGCCTGCCATTGCACGCCCAGCATGTCATTGGTCATGGTGGTGCGGCCCTGACTGGCTTCGACCGGTGACAGAAACTGGTAATCGGCGTCGACGCCGTCGGCATCGGCTGGCACCTCGAGGTGGAAGGCGTGCACATTGACCGGGTCGCGTTGCCAGCGCAGCGGCTTACCTTGGGCGCTCAGTTTCAGGCCGGCGAACTGGTTCAGTGGCGCGCTGGGGCCGTGGTTGCCCGGCACCCATTGCGGAAATAACAAGGTCAGCTTGCCCGGCCGGGCCGGGATGCTGGCGTGGACGCGGAAGATCTGCTGCGCGGTGTTGGTGGCATCGACCTGCAACACGATGGTGCCCGGGTAGGGCTGGTCCAGCGGTGCTGGCAGCGGATCGGCCAGCGCAGCGCCGGCCAGCAGGGCGGCCAGCAGCGGGGTAGTGCGGAGCAGGGAGACGGTCATGTTGCGACAATTCGGCGAGAGGGAAAGCGATAAAGTGTAGCATGCAGGCAACAAACCCGCTGGGCAAATAATTTTCAAAAAAATTCAAAAAAAATGCAAAAAAAGTGGCCGTCTGGGGATGCTGGCAGCGAATTTCAAGGCCTTGAAAAGGCGTTTTGCAGCCCTAGATTGGACCCAGCGGTTGCCCAGATGGGGACCGCCACCAACCATATCGCTTCACTTGAAAAGGATATTTACCATGCGTACTTTTGACCTGACCCCACTGTATCGTTCCGCTATCGGTTTTGACCGTCTGGCCCAGCTGCTGAATGACGCGCAGCGCAACGACGCCACCCCTAGCTATCCCCCTTATAACATCGAGCTGGTCTCGGAAGACAACTACCGCATCGTGATGGCGCTGGCCGGCTTCAGCCGCGAAGAAATCGACATCACCTTTGAGCGTGATTCGCTGCAGGTGGTTGGCCGCAAACAGCGCGATGGCGTCGAGCGTACCTATCTGCACCGCGGCATTGCAGCACGTGATTTCGAGCAGCGTTTCCAGCTCGCCAATCACGTCAAAGTGACTGGCGCCAGCTTCGACAACGGCATGCTGACCATCGAACTGGTGCGCGAAGTGCCAGAGGCGCTGAAGCCGCGTAAAATCGTCATCAATGGTGGCGAGAACGTGACAGCGCTGGAGCAACGCCAGGCAGCGTAAGCTTGACTGTCTGATTGCATAAGTAGCAAGCACTGGCCGGGCAATCCGGCCAGTGCCACGTCTGGCGATGGACCCTGCCACGGCTGGCGCTTGATTAAGTGGCGCCTAAGTTTCAAGCCTCATATTGAATACATCAACAACCTCATTCAATCAGGAGTGCAGCAATGTCCCACACTACTCTCGGATCGATGACCGGCAAGCGCCTGGCTTTGGCGCTGGTCGCCGCTGGCGTACTTGGCGCTGGAGGTGCGACCGCTATTTATCACAGTACTGCGCTGGCCGCCGTGGCACAGCAGAGCGCGGCCCCGGCCGCCGCCGTTGCCGGTAATCCGGCCCCCGCCGCAGCCACCGCAGCCACCGCTGCTGCCAATACCGCCGTCGCCGTGCCTGCGCCCACCATCGCGCTGCCGGACTTCAGCGTGATCGCCGCCCACAATGGCCCGGCGGTGGTCAACATCAGCGTGACCGGTACCACCCGCACCGCCGTCGACAGTGGCGAGATGGCGCGCGGCCAGCGCGGGGATCCTTTCGGTGATGACCCGTTCTTTGAATTCTTCCGCCGCTTCCAGGGACCGCAGCAACGCCAGCGTGAAATGCCGACGCACGGCATCGGCTCCGGTTTTATCATCAGCGCCGACGGCATCATCCTGACCAATGCTCACGTGGTGCGCGATGCGCGCGAGGTCAGCGTCAAACTGACCGACCGCCGCGAGTTCCGCGCCAAGGTACTGGGCTCCGATCCGAAGACTGATGTGGCGGTGCTGAAGATCGACGCCAAGAACCTGCCCGTGGTGCCACTGGCGCGCAATAACGACCTGAAAGTGGGCGAGTGGGTGCTGGCGATCGGTTCGCCTTACGGCCTTGAAAGTACGGTGACGGCCGGCGTGGTCAGCGCCAAGGGGCGTTCGCTGCCGGATGATTCGAACGTGCCCTTCATCCAGACCGATGTCGCCGTCAATCCCGGTAACTCGGGTGGGCCGCTGTTTAACACGCGCGGCGAAGTGGTCGGTATCAATTCGCAGATTTACAGCCAGAGTGGCGGCTATCAGGGCCTGTCGTTCGCGATTCCGATCGAGGTGGCCAGCAAGATCAAGGACCAGATTGTCGCGACCGGCAAGGTGGTGCACGCCAAGCTGGGCGTGGTGGTGCAGGAGATTAATCAGGGCTTCGCCGATTCCTTCAACCTGGCCACGCCGGAGGGCGCGCTGGTGTCGAATGTGGAGCGCGGCGGTCCGGCCGACAGGGCGGGCCTGAAGCCGGGCGATGTCATTCGCAAGCTGAATGGCCAGAAGATAGTCGGCTCCGGCGACCTGCCAGCGATGGTCAGCCTGGCGGCGCCCGGCGATAAAGTGACGCTGGAAGTCTGGCGTCAGGGCAAGAGCGTGGAACTGAGCGCGACGCTGGGCAATGCCAACGACCGCGTGGCCGAGCAGGATCGCAGTGAGCAGGTCAGTTCGAAGCTGAAGCTGGGACTGTCGCTGCGTCCGCTTGATGCGCTGGAGCGGCGCCAGTCCGGCATTGCCAGTGGTCTGTTGATTGAAAATGCCGGCGGTGCGGCGGCCATCGCCGGGGTGCAGCCGGGTGACGTGCTGCTGTCGGTGAACGGGCGTCCGGTCAACAGCATTGAGCAGGTGCGCGAGGTGCTGGGGAAATCCGATAAATCAGTCGCCTTGCTGATCCAGCGCGGCGAGGATAAGATCTTTATTCCGGTGCGTCTCGGTTAATGGAATGCAGGCCAGCCCAAGTTGAGTCGTCGTTCCCGCGCAAGCGGGAACCTATAGACTACATCGTCAGAGCCTGAGCATGGATTCCCGCCTGCGCGGGAATGACGAATGAGTGGTTTCCGAATTCCCATTCAGCGCCGCACGGCAGAAACGCAAGATAAAAACA
>JBGSBQ010000407.1:0-4231 GCA_041730475.1 Sphingomonadaceae bacterium | reverse complement strand
GGTATCTGCTGCGCAAGCGCGATGTGGAGTTTGCTAAGCGCAGCTTTCGCGTGGCCGCTGCCTTTGGTCTGGCTTCGGCGCTCAGCGTGATCGTGCTCGGTGACGAATCGGGGTACACGGTGGGCGAGGCGCAGCAGACCAAGCTGGCCGCGATGGAAGCGATGTGGGAGACCAAACCTGCACCGGCTGGGCTGACACTGGTGGCTGGCATCAATGAGGCCGAGTCGCGCAATGACTGGGAAGTCGAGATTCCATGGGTCATGGGCCTGATCGGTACCCGTTCCATCAGTAAGGAAATTCCCGGCATCCACGCCATTAAGGAAAAGAACCGGGCCCGCATCGAGCGCGGCATCATCGCCGTGAATGCGCTGGAAGCGCTGCGCAAGCGGCGCGACGACCGGGATGCACAAGCGACGTTCGAGCAGTACAAGGCCGATCTGGGCTTCGGTCTGCTGCTGAAGAAATACGTGGTCGATGTGAATCAGGCCACGCCCGCCATCATTACGCGCGCCGTCAACGATACCGTGCCGCGAGTGACGCCGATGTTCTGGGCCTTCCGCGCCATGGTCGGGCTGGGCGTTGCGATGCTGCTGCTGTTCGGGCTGGCGTTCTGGAGCACGCTGCAATCGGCCTGCTCGCAGCGTCCGTGGTTGCTGCGCTGGGCCCTGTGGATGCTGCCGGCACCTTGGATAGCTTGCGAGCTGGGCTGGTTCGTAGCTGAGTACGGGCGCCAGCCGTGGACCATTTACGGCGTGCTGCCGACCCACATGAGCGTCTCCACACTGAGCGTCGGCAATCTGTATGGTTCACTGGCGGGCTTCGTGGCGTTTTACACGGTGCTGCTGGTAGTCGAGATGTTCTTGATGGTCAAATTTGCGCGTCAGGGCCCGGGCAGCCTCGGCACCGGTCGCTATGCCTACGATCTCACGCTGCAGGAGGCGCACCATGCTTGATTACTCCACCCTGAAGATTATCTGGTGGTTGCTGGTCGGCGTGCTGCTGGTCGGCTTTGCCATCATGGACGGGCATGACATGGGCGTCGGCACCTTGCTGCCCTTCGTCGGCCGCAGCGATATCGAGCGCCGTGTCGTCATCAATACCGTCGGCCCGCACTGGGATGGCAATCAGGTCTGGTTCATCACCGGCGGCGGCGCTCTGTTCGCGGCCTGGCCGGTAGTGTATGCCACGGCCTTCAGCGGCTTCTACTGGGCCATGATGCTGGTGCTGTGGGCCTTGTTCTTCCGCCCGGTGGGCTTCGATTACCGCAGCAAGATCCACAACGCCGCCTGGCGCAGCACCTGGGACTGGGGCCTGTTCGTCGGCGGCGCGGTGCCACCGCTGGTATTTGGCATCGCGTTTGGCAACCTGCTGCAGGGCGTGCCATTCCAGTTCGATGACTATCTGGTGTCGCGCTACAACGGCAGCTTCTGGCAGTTGCTGAACCCGTTTGCCTTGCTGACCGGCGTGGTCAGTAGCGCGATGCTGACGCTGCAAGGCGGGACTTATCTGGCGCATCGCACCGAAGGCGTGATCCAGACGCGTGCCATCAAGGGCGCGGTGGGCGCGTCCGTCGTGCTGGCCTGCAGCTTCATCGCGGCCGGGTTCTGGCTGCAGAGCATACCGGGCTACCGGATCACGTCGGTGATCGATACGGCCGGCTTGCCGGATGTGCTGGGCAAGACGGTGGTGCGTGAGGCGGGCGCGTGGATGGCCAACTATGCACGGCAGCCTTTGCTGTGGCTGCTCCCAGCGCTGGGGGTGGCTGGCGCGGTGCTGGCCGGACTGCTGGCGCGGAGTCGCCGCACGCTGGCGTCCTTCGTCGCCTCGTCGCTGGCGGTGGTGGGCGTGATCGGCACGGCCGGAGGCTCGATGTTCCCGTTTGTGATGCCCTCGTCGTCGATGCCGAATGCCAGCCTGACGGTATGGGACAGCGTCTCCAGCCACCTGAGCCTGGCGATCATGTTCTGGGCCGCGCTGATCTTCATGCCGCTGATCATCATGTACACCAGCTGGGCCTATCGCGTGATGCGCGGCAAGGTGACCACGGCCCAGATTGTAGCCAACCAGCACTCGGCCTACTAAGGCCGCAACAACGACGCGTAGGAGGAATGAACGATGTGGTACTTCGCTTGGATACTGGGAGTGGGTTTTGCGCTGTTGCTGGCGATTTTGAATGCGATGTGGGGCGAGAATGAAGCAGGTCGGGCGTTGCCAGATGCCCGTGAGGAGCAGGCATGACGCCCTCAGCCGACGCAGGACGGCCAGTGTCGCAATTGCATCTGCCCAGTCTGCTGGTGGCGGTGCTGCTGATGCTGGTGGCGACGCTCTATCCACCGCTGATGACGGACGCCAGCGGCCGTGTCGATCATGGACTGGCAGCCGCACTGTTCATGGCAATGAGCGCCGGCTTTGTGCGCGGCGTGGGGTATGTGCCGGCGTGGTGGTTATGGCGCTGGCTATTTTCCGGCTGGACCTGTGTGGCCGCGCTGCTGCTGGCGGGCTGGGTGAAATTCTTACATTAACTATTAATCTCTGAAGGGGAACATCATGAACGCAAACGTAGGCAATATCGACCGTGCAATTCGTATCGTGGCCGGACTGGGTCTGATCGGCGCCACGCTGGCTGGCGCCATTGGTGCGTGGGGCTGGCTGGGCGTGGTGCCGCTGGCGACCGGGATCTTCCGGTTTTGCCCGGCCTATCTGCCGTTTGGCATCCGCACTTGCAGCGTCAAGAAGTAAGCGCTGTCATCCATGCGTACTCAATAAGGAAAGACCATGAACACCAACGGCTATCTCGCCCTGACCCAATCCGTGTCGAAACAACTGGCCACCCTGCGCAGCGACATCCCTGATGTGATGAAGGGCTTCGGCGATCTGGCCCGCGCCGCCATGCGCGACGGTGCACTCGACAAGAAGACCAAGGAACTGATCGCGCTGGCACTGGGGATCGCAGCGCACTGTGATGCCTGCATCGGTTTCCACGTGCAGGCGTTGGTAAAGCTGGGCACGACCAAGGCTGAACTGGAGGAGGTGTTGGGCATGGCGATTTATATGGGGGGTGGCCCCTCCGCCATGTACTCAGCGAATGCCCTGGCTGCTTTTGACGAGTTCTCCGCGCCATGAGACAGGTTTTACCCCATGGGCGGCATTGGCAGGCGGTGTCATGATCGGATGGCAGGCTGCGACCTGTATTTTGTGGAACGGTCGGATCGCTGGCATCAGCGGCATTCCTGGTGGCCGGTCGAATGGGCCGCGTGGCGATATGCTGTGACGGATTGCAGTCCGGGCTGGCTTAATGTGGATTAAGACGGGAGCCCCCACCGTGAGCGTGGCATGATGGTCGCGGCGGTTGCCTTCATGGTTGCTGGGTCTGATTTTGCGGACCGCAGGGATTTGCTGACGGGGGCGCGCAATTGCGCTGGGGGGGCTTGGTAAAGGCTGGGGCCTGCATACAGCTTGCAAAGCGGCGCGCCTGGTTAGCACCAAGCGCCCGCTATTCATTTCGATCGTTCCGATCTGTCAACAAACTTGACGCCAGAGCGCCTGCGTGGCGCCCCGTCTTCCTGTTGCGGTTACGGCCAGATCGCCTTTGCCGTCGCGTCTTTTATCTGTTTTTTCCATTCGTTCTCGATTAAACCGACAGTCGCCCGTGGCATCGGAATATAGTCCAGTTCGGTCGCCATCTTTGCGCCATTGTTGTAGGCCCAGTCGAAGAATTGCAGTACGTCCTTTGCTCGCTGAGGGTTATCCTGATGTTTGTGCATGATGACGAACGTCGCCCCGGTGATGGGCCAACTGGTTTTGCCCGGCTGGTCGGTGACGACCACACCAAAGCCGGGGGTTTTGCCCCAGTCGGCACCAGCTGCGGCAGACATAAAGCTGTCTGCTGTTGGCAGGACGAATTGTCCATCTTTATTTTTTAGTTGAGCGTATGCCATGGCATTCTTTTTGGCGTACGCGAATTCAACATATCCGATCGCGCCCTTCATGCGCTGTACATGAGCGGCAACGCCTTCATTGCCTTTGCCACCCACTCCGGTAGGCCATTTTAACGTTGTGCCGGCACCGACCTTGGTTTTAAATTCAGCATTTACTTTAATTAACTCCGCATCGTATTTTTTTTGATCCGTAATTTTATCTGCTGACTTAGCAATTGCAACACCATTATTGGTATACAATGCACCTAAATTATATAAAGCATCAAAATAATCAGGCTTTAATTCAATTGCTT
>JBGSBQ010000406.1:0-4234 GCA_041730475.1 Sphingomonadaceae bacterium | reverse complement strand
CCGAACAGCGTAGCCAGGCCGGTGTAGCGGGCACCATTGCGCAGTAGCTGGTAGCTGGGGTGGGCGTGGTCCAACTGGGTACCGACGGCGCGTTCGCCATTTTCCTTTTTGAGTGAGGTGGTGATGCGGATGAATTCCTCGCCGCTGGCCGCAAAGACGGTGGCCACCACGCCAGTATGGGCAGTAAAGCGGTCGGGCAGCGTGAAGTCGAGGTTCAGGACCTTGCCAGCGGATATCAGCGCTGGAACCGGCTTGCCGCCGATCGCCACCGGGTTGTCGCTATCGAGGGTGAAGGGGCCGTCAAATTCGGACGCGAATATGCGGGCAAAACTGGCCGCTTCGTTGCTGACGGCGCTGCTGAACACTTCCAGCGTGGTATGCACGCCGGACAACACGTTGGCGACATTGGCTTTGGAGCGTTGCTCCAGCATATCGGTAGTGCTCAGATTGATGAGCAGCAGCAAGGTGGCCAGCAGGGCGCCGACCAGTGCGATGCTAAATGCCGTGATTTTGGTACCGACGCCCCAGTCACGGGGATGCAGAAGAGACGAGTGCATAGCGTATCCACAAAGTCATGTAATGGATGAAACGCCCCGGGGCGGGGCGATGCTCCACAGTGGAGCGACTACCAGAGACGGAAACCGAATTGAGCTGGGTGCTGGCCGCCGCCTCGGGGCAGGGAGGCGCGGCGTAGTCGCAATACACAGACAGTGCTTTTACACTTGCTTGGCTAAATCATAGCAGTAATTTGCTACATGGAAATTGGTAAATTGATGTGCTTATCATGCAGCCATGTCTAAAACTTATCAGTGGCGCAGCGCTAACGGTGGCCGGGCCAGTGGCGGTGCGTCATTCGCGGCGCGCCGGCCGAGTTTGAATACCTGTACCACCTCGCTCAGTTCGGCGGCCTGATCCTGCATCGATTGTGCCGCCGCTGCCGCTTCCTCGACCAGCGCTGCGTTTTGCTGCGTCACTTCATCCATTTGCCTGATGGCGGCATGGACCTGTCCGATGCCGGCGCGCTGTTCGGCGCTGGCGCTGGTGATTTCGCCCATGATATTGGTCACGCGCTGCACGCTGGCCACGACTTCCAGCATGGTGGACCCCGCTTGCTCGACCTGCTTGCTGCCGGCATCGACCTTGGCCACGGAGTCGCTGATCAGGGCCTTGATCTCCTTGGCGGCGCCGGCCGAGCGCTGGGCCAGGTTGCGCACCTCGGTCGCGACGACGGCGAAGCCACGGCCCTGGTCGCCTGCCCGAGCCGCTTCCACGGCGGCATTCAGGGCCAGGATATTGGTCTGGAAGGCGATGCTGTCGATCACCGAGATGATGTCGACAATCTTGCGCGACGATGCATTGATCGAGCCCATGGTGTCGACCACCTGGGCGACCACGGCGCCCCCTTTGGCAGCGATGCCGGAAGCCTGCTGCGCCAGTTCATTGGCCTGCACCGCGTTGTCGGCGTTCTGGCGCACGGCGCTGCTCAGCTGTTCCATCGAGGCCGCAGTCTGTTCCAGGCTGGACGCCTGCAGTTCGGTGCGCGCCGACAGGTTCTGGTTGCCGCTGGCGATTTCTCCGGAAGCACTGGCAATCTGCTCGGCGCCGTGGCGCACCTGGCCGACTAGCGCGGACAAGCTCTTGCTGATGCCGTTCAGGGCGCGCAGCACCAGGCCGATCTCGTCCTTGTTCTTGATCAGCAAAGTCACATCGAGATCGCCGCTGGCGATGCGGGTGGCGGCCGCTTCGGCGCGTTTCAGCGGACGCGTGACGTTGGCGTGCACCAGCCAGAACAGCAAGCCGGCAAAGACCAGCAGCGCGGCCAGTCCCAGCAGCGCATACTGGTTGCGCAAGCGGCGCGCTTCCGCTGTGATTTCATCGGTATAGGTGCCGCCAGCTACCAGCCAGTTCCATGCTTTAAAAGTGTGGAACATTGCCAGCTTTTCGCGTGGGGTAGCGCCCGGTTTGTCGGCCCAGTCGTATTCGATCAGGCCATCTTTAGCCTCCAGCATGTCCTTGATGAAGGGCCGGCCGTTGCTGCTGCGGGTGTCCAGCAGGTTGCTGCCTTCTTTGCTCGGATGCACCAGTAGCGTGCCGTAGTGCTGGCCCGGAGCCGCATTCAGCACGTACACATAGCCGGTATGGCCGATGGTGACGGCCTTGATGCGTTGTTTCAGCATGGCCATGTTCTGCGACACATCGAGGCCGATGAACAGCACGCCGATGACGTGCCCGCTGCCGTCCTTGATCGGGTCGTACTGAGTGATGTACTGCTTGCCGAACAGCGTCGCCAGTCCGATGTAACGGTTGCCGCTGCGCAGCTGCGCATAGCTGGGATGGCCATGGTCGAGTTGCGTGCCGACGGCGCGTTCGCCGTTTTCTTTTTTCAGCGAGGTGGTGATGCGGATGAATTCCTCGCCGCTGGCAGCAAACACGGTGGCGACCACGCCGGTCTGGCTGGTGAAGTGATCTGGCACGCCGAAATCGAGATTCAGTGGTTTGCCGTTGTTCTTCAGCGTCGGCGTCGGTTTGCCGCCAATCTCGACCGGATTGCTGGTGTCGAGCGTGAACGGACCCTCGAAGCCGGCCGCGAACAGGCGTGCAAAGCTCGACGCTTCATTCGTCATGGCCGTGTTGAACACTTCCAGCGTGGTATTGACACCCGCCAGTATGTTGCGCAAGTTGGCCTGGGCGCGATCCTCCAGCAGCTTGGCAGTGCTGAGGTTAATCAGGGTCAGCAAGGTGGCCAGGATGGCGCTGATCAGGGCGATACTGAAGACCGTAATTTTGGAACCGACACCCCAGTTACGGGGATTCAAGAGAAAGGACAGGCGCATGGATGTAAATAACTCAGTGGCAATAGTTAGGGCGCCCGGCGACGGGCATTGCTCCACGATGGAGCGGTCACGACTTCAGTGAGGCGTAGGGGAATTCAGGGATACAACGGTGCGCCTCGGCATGCGGGGCGGATGGGCACTGCCAGAGAACAAGGCGGCGGGCCGTTTATTGCAAGACCACTATGATACCAGATTTTTTCCACACGGCAACTTGCATTTTAGACTTATTCAACTAAAACAATGACTTAATGAAAAACTTGCTGAAGTTGCAGCGTGGGAAAGGACTGTGATCTCGCGTCTTCAGTCTGGCTTAAGTCTGCTTCGGGACACTGCCGGTTCCCATACAGGCGTGCTGGCTGCTATCCTGTAGCTTGAATGCGCGTGCTGCAGGCGTGTAGGCGTTCCCTCAACCGGCATGGCCGGTGCTTGTTAATGAAGTTTTTCGGAGTAAGCCGATGAAGAAGCAAATGCTGTTGGTGGCCCTGGCTGCGGCCTTTTCCGTGTCGACCTTCGCGGCGGTGCCCGAGAAGGCCGCCGCCGATACTGTCATGAAGCCGGTGGCCGGCCAGACTCAGGCCGCGCTGTGGGCCTCCAAGGTACTGACCCGTTATCATTACAAGGCAGTACCGCTGGACGATGCCATGTCGGAGAAAATCTTCGATCGCTATTTCAAATCGCTGGATGCCGAAAAGCTGTTCTTTACGCAGGCCGACATTGACCAGTACGCCGGCATACGGACCCGGCTCGACGACGCCATCAATGGCGAAAACCTGAGCGTGCCCTTTGCCATTTATAACCAGTACCAGCAGCGCTTTGCCGAGCGTATCGGTTATGCGCGGGAACTGCTGAAGACCAAGTTCGATTTCAGTGTCGACGAAAGCTATCAGTACGACCGCGAGAAGGCCGAATGGGCCAAGAGTGATGCCGAGGTCAAGGAACTCTGGCGCAAGCGCGTCAAGAACGACTGGCTGCGGCTGCGGCTGGCGGGCAAGGATGACAAGGGCATCCGCGAAACGCTGGACAAGCGCTACGAGAATTACATGAGCCGCTCGCGCAAGCTGAACAACGAAGATGTGTTCCAGATCTTCATGAACGCGTATGCGATGTCGATCGAGCCACACACCAATTATCTGGGGCCACGGGCGTCGGAGAATTTTGATATTGCGATGCGCCTGTCGCTGGAAGGTATCGGTTGCGTGCTGCAGACCCGCGATGAATACACGGTGGTGCGCGAAGTGGTGCCGGGCAGCCCGGCCGGCCTGTCGGGCAAGATCAAGGTGGGCGATCGCATCCTCGCTGTCGGTCAGGACAGCAGCGGGCCGATGACGGAAGTGCTGGGCTGGCGCATCGATGATGTGGTGGCGCTGATCCGTGGCACCAAGGATTCCACGGTCCGCCTC
>JBGSBQ010000405.1:0-4235 GCA_041730475.1 Sphingomonadaceae bacterium | reverse complement strand
GTTCAACGCCAATCCGCTGTACACGCCGCGCGAACTGCAACACCAGCTGATTGACTCGGGTGCCGAAGCGATTGTGGTGCTGGAAAACTTCGCCACCACGGTGGAGCAGGTGCTGCCGCACACGCCGCTGGTCAAGCATGTGATCGTCGGCACCATGGGCGATCTGCTGGGCGGCCTGAAAGGTACGCTGGTCAACTTTGTGGTGCGCAAGATCAAGAAGATGGTGCCGGCCTATTCCCTGCCGGGCGCCGTGTCGTTCAAGCGTGTGCTGGCCGAAGGCGCGGGCAAGACCTTGCAGCCGGTCAAGCAGGGGCATGATGACATCGCTTTCCTGCAATACACGGGCGGCACCACGGGCGTGTCCAAGGGCGCGATCCTGCTGCACCGCAACGTGATTGCCAACGTGCTGCAAAACGAAGCGTGGCTGCAGATGAAGCCGCAGTCCGAGCAGTTTGTGTTTGTGTGCGCGCTGCCGCTGTATCACATCTATTCGCTGACCATCAGCGCCTTCATGGGCATGCGCATGGGCGGCCTGAACCTGTTGATCCCGAATCCGCGCGACATCCCCGGCTTCGTCAAGGAATTGGCCAAGTACAAGGTCACCGTGTTCCCGGCCGTGAATACGCTGTACAACGCGCTGCTGAATAATGCTGAATTCGGCCAGCTGGACTTCTCCAGCTACAAGATCTGCAACGGCGGCGGTATGGCGGTGCAGCAGGCGGTGGCGGATCGCTGGCTGAAGACCACGGGCACGCCGATCATCGAAGGCTACGGCTTGTCGGAAACCTCGCCGGTGGCGACGGCGAACCGGGTCGACATCAAGGAATTCACCGGCACCATCGGGCTGCCGATTCCGTCGACCGAAGTGCAAATCCTGGACGATGATGGCAACCGTCTGCCTTCCGGCCAGCCCGGCGAGATCGCGATTCGTGGCCCACAGGTGATGGCCGGCTATTGGAACCGCCCGGACGACACGGCCAATTCGATGACGGCCGATGGCTTCTTCAAAACGGGCGACGTCGGCATCATGGACGAGCGCGGCTACACCCGGATTGTCGATCGCAAGAAGGACATGATCATCGTGTCCGGCTTCAATGTCTATCCGAATGAAGTGGAGGGCGTGGTGGCGGCGCATCCGGGCGTGCTGGAAGTGGCGTGCATCGGCGTGCCGGACAAGAATTCGGGCGAGGCGGTGAAGGTGTTCGTGGTGCGCAAGGATCCGAGCCTGACGGCTGAGCAGATTTTGGACTTCTGCAAGCATGAGCTGACGGCGTACAAGAAGCCGAAGTACATCGAGTTCCGCGATGAGCTGCCGAAGACTAATGTGGGCAAGATTCTGCGTCGTCAGTTGCGCGACGAGAAGCAGGCCGCTTAACCGTTGTCAGCGTCATTCCTGCGCTGCGGGTATGGGTTCCCGCGTGCGCGGGAACGTCGCGTGGTCGCTGCGATTGGGTTGCCAGCAGTTGTTCAGGTTGGCGGTTTGTGGCGCTGCTCAGTCATTCCCGCTGCCAGCCGCTGCCGCACCGCTTGCGTGTGATCGAGGTAGCCTTCGACATTCGCCTTGCGGGCATTCGCCAGCCAGTACGCGTCTTCGGCTTCCTGCAGCCGTTCATATTCCACCATCGACAGCACCACCAAGGCCTCCCGGCCCGCCTTTTCAATCACTACCGGTTGCTGCAGCGCTGCGGTCAGGTACTGCTCGAGTTCCTCCGCCATATCGTGTTCGGTCACCTTCAACATGGTCGTTCTCCTCAGTGAACACGGTGTAGCCAGTATAGGCCGCAGTGCCGCCAATACAAGCGCGATCTGTGTCAGGTCGGCGCCAGCCCGGGCTGGCCATCACGCACCAGAAAACTGGCCAGCTGGCTGATCTGGCTGGCCGGATTGTGGACCTCGTCCAGTGCGAGGAACACTGCCGTCGCAGCGGCGGGTGTCAGGTGCACCATCATGCAGCCGCGCCGGTCGCTGCGGCCAAATTTCAGTGCCGGATTCAGCGCCACGTATTGGTCGGTGCGGGCCTGCGGGCGCGAGGGCGACGTCACCGACGTGCCGCAAAACTCGGTTGCCACCAGCGGATTGCGGCGCGAGGCGGGCCGCAGCGGATCGCGGCTCAGCTCGGCCGCATAGAAGCTGTGCACATCGCCCGACAGCACCAGTGGATTGGCGGCACCGCTGGTCGCCAGCGCATCGAGCAGCTGCTGGCGTGCCTGCGGGTAGCCGTCCCAGCCATCGGTCCAATAGCGTCCGCTGGCCCCCTGCGTCAGCGCGACCTGGCTGGTGGAGGTCATCAGCGTCTGCTGCGCCAGGATATTCCAGCGCGCCCGTGACGTTTGCAGTCCTTGCTGCAGCCAGTTTTGCTGCGCTGCGCCCAGCATGCTGCGGCGCGGATCGCGCAGCGCGGCGCAGTCGCGGGGCGTGACCGAGCTGGAGCCACCCCGTGCGGCCGGTGCGCAGGCTTGCGCGGCACGGTACTGGCGGTCGTCCAGCACATGGAAGCGCGCCAGCCGGCCCCAGTCGTAGCGCTGGTAGATGCGCAGGCTGGCATAGTCGCCGCTGGCCGGCAGCTGCAAGCGGATCGGCATGTGTTCGTAGAAGGCCTGATAGGCGGCGGCGCGCCGTTGCAGGAAGCGCGGATCGAGGCGCTCGTCGCGCCCGGCCGCGTAATCGTTGGCCACTTCATGGTCATCCCACGTGACGATCCACGGTGCCACCCGGTGCGCGGCCTGCAGGTCGGCGTCGGATTTGTACTGGGCGTAGCGGGCCCGGTACTGGGCCAGCGTGAAACTCTCGTCGCTGCGCACCGCGCTGGCCGGATGCTGCAGCCGGTAGGGTCCCCATTCGTAGATGTAGTCGCCGAGGAAGGCCACCAGATCAGGTGCGCTGGCGGCAATATGGCGGTGCGCGGCGTAGCTGCCGAACTCCCAGTGCTGGCAGGACGCGACGGCCAGCTTGAGCAGCGCCGGCAGACTGTCCGGCGCCGGTGCGGTGCGGGTGCGCCCGACCGGGCTGACCGCATCATCGAGCAGGAAGCGGTACCAGTACCAGCGGTCTGGCTGCAAGCCTGTCACGTCGACGTGGACGCTGTGCGCCAGCGCCGGTGTGGCGCTGGCCGTGCCCTTGGCGATGATGCGGCGGAAGGCTTCATCCTCGGCCATCTCCCAGCGCACCGCATAAGCCAGCGGCGGCGTGGTGGCGGCGTTCAGCGCATCGTGCAAGATGCGGGTCCAGATCACGACGGCGTCCGGCAGCGGTGCGCCGGAGGCCACGCCCAGCGTGAAGGGATAGCGGCCGTTGCCCACGGCCGTGGCGTGGTTGCCGGCGGCGGCCAGCGCAGCCAGTGCCGTCAGGCGCCCCGCCGTGGTGAGGAAGACGCGGCGCTGGGCATCCAAGGACAGGCTCAGTTATGGATCAGGGTTTCGATCGGCGGCACCTTGCGCGGCTTGCGGTCGGAGTCGGTGGCGACATAGGTCAGCGTCGCTTCGGTGACCTTGACCGTATTCGCTTGCAGGCGGTTGCGTTCCGCGTAGACCTCGACGTAGACGGTGATCGAGGTATTGCCGACCTTGACCACGTCGGCATAGAAGGACAGCAGGTCGCCGACGAAGACGGGGTTCTTGAACACGAAGGAATTCACCGAGATGGTGGCGACGCGGCCATTGGCACGGCGGGTGGCCGGCAGCGAACCGGCGATGTCGACCTGCGCCATGATCCAGCCGCCAAACACGTCGCCATAGACATTGGCATCGGACGGCGCTGGCATCATGCGCAGCTCCGGCATTTTGCCCTGCGGCAGGCCGCGGTTGACCGGGCTGGCGTGGACGGGGGCGGTGTTTTCGGGCGTGGTCATCGTGAAATCTCTTGAAGGGCTACAATTACCGGGATTGAACCATAAAAAGCTGATATCCGCCATGCGTCGCTCTTCCGCCACTCCGCCTGCCCCCGATCCGAATGCCACGCCTCGCAGCGACATGGCCACCCTGAAAACCCTGTTCCCTTACCTGTGGGTCTATAAATGGCGGGTGCTGCTGGCGCTGGGCTGCCTGGTTGGCGCCAAGCTGGCCAACGTCGGCGTGCCGCTGGTGATGAAGCGCCTGATCGATTCACTTAGCGTCTCGCCATCCCACCCGCAGGCGCTGCTGGTGCTGCCGCTGGGGGCACTGGTGGCGAGGCTGGTCGTAGCCAAGGCGCGCGTTGACGAACGTCGGGTGCCCCCGCGCGACGCCGAGGAGAATCCG
>JBGSBQ010000404.1:0-4239 GCA_041730475.1 Sphingomonadaceae bacterium | reverse complement strand
CATAGTATTCATCGTATTCATAGCAACTCATTTAACCGCCTGGGAGGCAAGATGTATTCACTAAAACACATGACCGTGCTCAGTCTCGGCTGGCTGTTCTCGACCCTGGTCGGCGCGCAGTCGCTGCCCGGACCGGTGGTCAGTAGCACCTGGCTGGCCAGTCATCTCGATGAAGTTCAGCTGGTCGATGTCCGCAGCAACGTGGCCTCGTTCATGGCCTCGCCAGAGATGGAAACGGATGCCAAGACGGGCAAGAAAACACTGGTCGAGATGGGGGGGCATATTGCGGGCGCACACTTGCTCGATGCCCGGCTGATGCGCAGCGAGCGCATCATCAATGGGCTCAACATCAAGTATATGATTCCGGCGCAGATGGATTTCGAAAAGCTGATGCAAGGTCTGGGTGTGAATGCGGGCAAGCCGATCGTACTGATGTCGCCGGCCACGCACGGGGCCGAAGTCGATGATGCGCTGCGCATGTACTGGCAGCTGAAAGTATATGGTGAGGATAATATTGCCGTACTCGATGGTGGCATGGCCGCATGGCTGCTTGAAGGACGGCAATTCACGCTCAGCAATCCCGCCAGCAAGAGTGGTAACTGGCGCGTGCTGGCGGATCGCTCGGCGCGGTATTTTGCTGGCTCGGCCGACGTGCGGCAGGCCATTGCCACCCCATCAGTCAATCTGATTGACGCCCGGGATCTGAAGAGTTATCACGGCCTGGTCAAGCGTGATTATGTGGGGGGCTATGGCCATATTGCGGGCGCCAAACTGTTCCCCACGGAATTGCTACTCAAGTCGGAGGGGGGCGCACTCAAGTTCATGAGCGCCAATACCTATCGGGCTCTGCTGCAGGGGCAGGGCATCGATGCCAGCGCCCCGGCCATGAGTTACTGCAACAGTGGCCACTTGTCGTCGGGCCCCTGGTTTATCCTGTCTGAAATGTTGTCCAATCCGTCCGCCAGACTGTATGACGGCTCGCTGCATGAGTGGACGATGGAGAAAAATCCGCTGGCGGGGGCGGTACCGCTGAACTGATTCCGCGTAGCGTATCCAGCCCCCCCCCGCAGCGGGGGGCGCCCGGTCCCGGCACGGCTTAGCGCAGCGGTTTGCGCGCCACCATGCCGAGTAGGGCAGAACGGCCGACATGCTGGCTGCCTTCGTGCAGCTCCTGCTCGTATTCGCGTAATTCGATGATGTCCAGCGACGCGAAGGCTTGCCGCATCATGCTGGCCGTATACAAATGGCCCAGCAGCCCAGGTCCGCCGGTCTTGTAGTCGAGTTGCTTTGGCGTATAGCCCTGAACGATCAGGTGGCCGCCGGGCTTGAGCGTAGCGAGCATGCCAGCAAACATCCGGCGTCGCATTTCAGGCGCCGCAAACTGGACGAAGATGGCGACGACAACATCGTAGCACTCCTGCCGCCAGTGCCAATTGTCACAGTCGGAAATGTGCAAATTCACGGTGACGTTGTGCTTGCGCGCCAGCGTGGCAGCTTTGGCGACGCCCACCGAAGAAATGTCGAAGGCATCGACGTGCAGGCCTTGCTGGGCCAGCCAGATGCTGTTCCGGCCCTCACCGTCGGCCACTGCGAGCGCAACCGTGCCCGCTTTCAGCCGCTCGCATTGTGCCGCCAAATAGGCGTTCGGCTGGTCACCAAACAGGAAGTCGGGACCGCTGAAGCGGGCGTCCCAGGTTTGCGCGGTGCTGATCGACGGCTGGTTCCGGACCATATCACTATCCTTTACTGTGGTTCTTGCAGCGGCGATGTTGAGCGGGTTCGATGATGCGCGCTGGGTGGCCAGTTTTCTTTGCGCGGCACCGCTTACCCCACGGCCTTAATAAACAGGGCGATCGCGACCAACGCCGAGACGCCCGCAAACGCTTGTTGCAACAGGGGCCCTGACAACTTCGCCGCCACCAGGCGACCGCTGGTCATGCCGACCAAGGCGCCGGCTGAAAACGGTATCGCAATCGCCCACTGTAAATGGCCAGACACCGCACTGGCAGCGACGCCCGAGACCGAAACCAATGCAATCACCGCGAGCGAGGTGGCGACTATCGATTGTGTGCTCAGGTCCGTGTATCGCTGTAGTGCTGGAACCATGACGAAGCCGCCGCCGACACCGAGCAAGCCGGACAGGGCGCCTGCCACCACACCGGACAGTGCCAGTGCCCGTGCGCAAGGCGCCGTCCATCGCAGCTTGCCGCGCTGTTGATCGAGCTGACAGGGGGGCGGGGGACGCTGTTCGTGCGCAGACATATCGGCTGGCGCCGCAACGGATCGCTGGTAGGTACGATACGCCACCCATAACAAGACACCAGAAAACAGCATCGTCAATGGTCGGTTAGGGCTGCGTTGTGCCAGCCAAAGTCCTAGCGGCGAGCAAACGATGCCCGCCCCCGCAACGAGCAGAGCCGCCTTGTAGCGCACCGTCCCCGCTTTGAGGCCCATGATGGCCCCCAGCGTTGCCGCCAGGCCGACTGCCAGCAGGCCAATCGGGCCAGCCTGCGCCATACTCAGTCCGGCCCCGAAGACCAGTAGTGGTACCGCTAGGATGCCGCCACCGGCGCCGGTTAACGCGAGAATGATGCCCACGGTGAAGCCCAGCAGGAGAGTCAGGGGCATGGCATTGCCTCGAAGATAGGTGGTGCTGTCATTGATCGGCCAATTCCGGTTTGGCCATCCACTCGCGTCCTTTCAGCATGCCTTTCCAATATAGCGGTGGCAGGATACGCTCTTTCAGTAGCCAAGCCAGACGCGAGGGCCGGGTGCCGTCGATCAGCCATGCCGGGAAGCTGGGGGCGACTTTTCCGCCGTAGGTAAATTCCGCGAGCACAATTTTTCCACGTTCTACCGTGAGCGGGCACGACCCGTACCCGTCATAGTGCGCGGTGCCCTTTGTCTTGCCGAGCGCGGTCAACACATTGTGCGCGACCACCGGCGCCTGTTTGCGGGCGGCGGCGGCGGTTTTCGCGTTACTCGTATTGGCAACATCGCCCAGCGCGTGAATGTTTTCCCACTTTTTGTGGCGCAGCGAAGCCGGATCGACGTCGACCCATCCGGCACCATCAGCGAGCGGGCTGATGCGTACGAAGTCAGGAGCAACCTGGGGCGGAACGACGTGCAGCATGTCGAATTCGCGTTGGATCGTCTCCCTGCTGCCATCGGGATTGGTCCGGCTGAACGAGGCAATCCTGGCAGGGCCATCGACGCTGGTCAGGGTGTGGCCAAAATTGAGGTTGATATGATAGGCCTCCACGTATTCCATCAGGGCCGGGACGTAATCGGCGACGCCGAACAGGACCGCGCCCGCGCTGCAGAAATCGATCTGCATCTGCTCCAGCACCCCTTGCCGGCGCCAATGGTCCGCCGATAAATACATGGCTTTCTGGGGCGCGCCAGCACATTTGATCGGCATCGGGGGCTGCGTAAAGATGGCCCGGCCACTGCGTAACTGCTGCACTAATTGCCAGGTGTAGGGCGCCAGATGATATTGATAGTTGGACGTGACCCCGTTGCGGCCGAGGGTATCGGACAGGCCTTCGATCGCTTGCCAGTTCAATTTTAATCCTGGACAAACAATTAATTGCTCGTAGCGGACCACGCGGCAGCCGTCCAGAATAATGGCGTTCTGTTCGGGCTCGAACGCGGCCACGGCGGCCTTGATCCAATGGACGCCGCGGGGAATGGTGTGCGCCATGGTGTTGGCCGTGACCGCAGGGTCGAACACCCCGCCGCCAACCAGGGTCCACCCCGGCTGGTAGTAATGCACATCGGCCGGATCAACGATGGCGACGTCCAGCGAGGGGTCGCGGGCCAGCAGACTGGATGCAGCAGCGATGCCGGCGGCGCCTGCGCCAACGATGACTACCGTGTGTGTCACAGCCGCAGTGTCGACGGGGGTGCGACCTTGGTTGAGGATGCGTCGTACGACACCTTTCATGTCATAGCCGGCAGCGCTGGCAATGTCGATAATCGTCGGTAATGGCCGGCGACCTGCCTGCGACAACGCCCACATCGTGGTGGAGCGCATCCCGGTACGGCAGTAGGCCAACACTGGTTTGGGCAACTGATCGAACAGTGATCCAAAAGTGGTGCCCTGTTCATCACTCACTTTGCCCGATTCGGCCGGCAGATACCGCGTGCTAAATCCGAGCGCTTTGGCGGCGTGTTCGATTTCGGCGTACAGCGGCTGGTCGCCCGCTTCACCATCCGGACGGTTGCAAATGATGGAAC
>JBGSBQ010000403.1:0-4246 GCA_041730475.1 Sphingomonadaceae bacterium | reverse complement strand
CCGGGCATCAAGCCGGGTCAGGAAGAGGGCATCCTGAAGGGTATGTATCTGCTGCAACCGGGCGACGAAAAAGCCAAGCAGCGCGTACAGCTGGTCGGCTCCGGCACGATTCTGCGCGAATCGCTGTTCGCTCAGGAACTGCTGCTGAAGGACTGGAACATTGCTGCTGACGTCTGGTCCGCTCCGTCGCTGACGCTGGTGGCCCGTGATGGTCAGGACGCTGAGCGCTGGAATCTGGTCAACCCGACCAAGGAACAACGCGTACCGTACGTGACCTCGCTGCTGAAAGGCACCGAAGGCCCGATCGTGGCGACCACCGACTACATGCGTCTGTTCGCTGAGCAGATTCGTGCCTTCATCCCGAAAGATCGCAGCTACCGCGTGCTGGGCACCGATGGTTTCGGCCGTTCGGACAGCCGCGCCAAACTGCGCGAGTTCTTCGAAGTGAACCGTTACTACGTCACGGTCGCTGCGCTGAAATCGCTGGCAGACGAAGGCAAGATCGACGCCAAGGTGGTGGAGCAGGCTGTGGTCAAGTATGGCCTGGATGCCAACAAGCCAAATCCGGTGACCCAATAACGAGTATCCAGAACGTCGTTCCCGCGCAGGCGGGAACCTATGCTGAACAAAGCATGGGTCCCCGCATGCGCGAGGACGACGGGTCTGCGCTACTCCCAACATAGAATACGGAGCAAACGCTATGAGCATTGTGGAAGTTAAAGTCCCGGATATCGGCGATTTCAAGGAAGTTGAAATCATTGAATTGTTAGTCAAGGTAGGCGATACGATCAAGGTCGATCAGTCGCTGATCACCGTTGAATCGGATAAGGCCAGCATGGAGATTCCTTCCTCCGCCGCTGGCGTGGTCAAGGAAATCAAGGTCAAGGTCGGCGACAAAGTAGCCGAAGGTTCGCTGCTGCTGATGCTGGAAGCGGAAGGCGCTGCCGTTGCTGCTGCTCCTGCCGCCGCACCGGCCGCCGCTGCGCCAGCTACTGCTGCTGCACCGGCACCCGCCGCTGCACCAGCTGCATCGGCCGGCCCGGTCGACGTCAAAGTGCCGGACATCGGTGACTTCAAGGAAGTGGAAGTCATCGAAGTCATGGTCAAGGTGGGCGACACCGTCAAGATAGATCAGTCGCTGATCACGGTCGAATCGGACAAGGCCAGCATGGAGATTCCTTCGTCGCACGCTGGCGTGGTCAAGGAAATCAAGATCAAGGTCGGCGATAAAGTGGCCATGGGTTCGGTCGTGCTGGTGGTAGAAGCGACCGGCGGTGCCGCCCCCGCTCCAGCCGCCGCACCGGCTGCTGCTGCACCGGCGCCTGCCGCTGCTCCTGCTGCCGCCGCCGCACCTGCCGCTGCCGCCGTTGCACCAGCCGCGTCGCAAGGTTCGGTCTCGACCGGCAAACTGGCCCACGCCTCGCCATCGATCCGCAAGTTCGCTCGCGAACTGGGTGTGGATCTGGGCAAAGTGCCGGGCACCGGTCCGAAAGGCCGCATCACCCAGATCGACGTGCAGAACTTCGTCAAGGGTGTGATGGCTGCACCTCCGGCTGCTGCCGCTCCTGCCGGCACTTCGAATGGCGGCATGAACGTGCTGCCATGGCCAGTGATCGACTTCAGCAAGTTCGGTCCGACCGAGCTGCTGCCGCTGTCGCGCATCAAGAAGATCAGTGGTCCTAACCTGCACCGCAACTGGGTCATGATCCCGCACGTTACGCAGTTCGACGATGCCGACATCACCGATCTGGAAGCGTTCCGCGTCGAGACCAACAACGCCAATGCCAAGAACAAGGATGCCGCCAAGCTGACCATGCTGGCCTTCGTGATCAAGGCTTCGGTCGCCGCGCTGAAGAAATTCCCAGCGTTTAATGCTTCGCTCGACGAGAAGGGTGAAAACCTGATCCTCAAGCAGTACTACAACATCGGCTTCGCGGCCGACACGCCGAATGGCCTGGTGGTCCCGGTAATCAAGAACGCCGACCAGAAATCGGTCTCGCAGATTGCCCGCGAAATGACCGAGCTGTCGCTGCAGGCCCGCGAAGGCAAGCTGAAACCGACCGACATGCAGGGCGCCAGCTTCACCATCTCGTCGCTGGGCGGCATCGGTGGCACGCACTTCACGCCTATCGTCAACGCGCCGGAAGTGGCCATCCTGGGTCTGTCGAAAGCCTCGATCAAGCCAGTCTGGGACGGCAAGGCCTTCCAGCCACGCCTGATGATGGGTACCTCGCTGTCCTACGACCACCGCGTGGTCGATGGCGCGATGGGTGCTCGCTTCTCCGTGTACCTGAGCGAAGTGCTCGGTGACATGCGCAAAATTCTGCTGTAAGGAGCGATGATGAGCACTGTAGAAGTCAAAGTACCCAACATTGGCGACTTCGCCGAAGTGGAAGTGATCGAAGTGATGGTCAAGGTCGGCGATACGATCAAGGCTGACCAGTCGCTGATCACGGTCGAATCGGACAAGGCCAGCATGGAAGTGCCGTCGTCGCATGGCGGCGTGGTCAAGGAACTGAAGATCAAGGTTGGCGACAAGGTCAAGGAAGGTTCCCTGTTGCTGGTGCTGGAAGAAGCTGCGGGCGCTGCGGCGCCAGCGCCGGTTGCCGCTGCACCAGCGCCGGCCGCCGCTTCTGCTCCTGCCGCTGCGCCAGCCGCACCGGCGATTGCACCGGTCGGCGGCAGCTACGCCGGCCAGGTCGACATCGATTGCGACATGATGGTGCTGGGCGGTGGTCCGGGCGGCTATTCGGCAGCGTTCCGCGCCGCCGATCTGGGCCTGAACACCGTCATCGTCGAGCGTTACGAAACGCTGGGCGGCGTGTGCCTGAACGTTGGTTGCATCCCGTCGAAAGCGCTGCTGCACGTCGCTTCCGTGATCGATGAAACCGCGCACATGTCGAACACCGGCGTCACCTTCGCCAAGCCGACTATCGATATCGATCAGGTACGCAAGTACAAGGAAGGCGTGATCAAGAACATGACCGGCGGTCTGGCCGGCATGGCCAAGGCACGCAAGACGCAGGTCGTCACCGGCGTCGGCCAGTTCCTGAGCGCCAACCACATCGAAGTGACCGCCAACGACGGCAGCAAGAAAGTGGTGCAGTTCAAGCAGGCCATCATCGCTGCCGGTTCGGCTGTGGTGAAGCTGCCGTTCGTGCCGGAAGATCCACGCATCGTCGATTCGACCGGTGCACTGGAACTGCGCCAGATCCCGAAACGCATGCTGGTCATCGGCGGCGGCATCATCGGTCTGGAAATGGCGACTGTCTACTCGACCTTCGGTGCCCGCATCGACGTGGTCGAAATGATGGATGGCCTGATGCAGGGCGCTGACCGCGACGCAGTCAAGGTCTGGCAGAAGTTCAACGAAAAGCGCTTCGACAACATCATGACCAAGACCAAGACGGTCGCGGTGGAAGCGCTGCCGGAGGGGATTAAAGTCAGCTTCGAAGCAGCGGAAGCCGGTGCCACCGCACCTGCGCCGCAGATCTACGATCTGGTACTGGTGGCCGTAGGCCGCAGCCCGAACGGCAAGAAGATTGCTGCCGACAAGGCTGGCGTAGTGGTGACTGACCGTGGTTTCATCCCGGTCGACAGCCAGATGCGCACCAACGTGCCGAACATCTTCGCCATCGGCGATCTGGTGGGCCAGCCTATGCTGGCGCACAAGGCGGTGCACGAAGGCCACGTGGCGGCGGAAGCTGCCGCTGGTCAGAAGTCGCACTTCGATGTGAAGGTGATTCCATCGGTGGCCTACACCGATCCGGAAGTGGCATGGGCCGGTATTACCGAAGACGAAGCGAAAGCCAAGGGCATCAAGGTCGAGAAGGGCCACTTCCCTTGGGCCGCGAGTGGCCGCGCGGTCGCCAACGGCCGTGCCGAAGGCTTCACCAAGCTGCTGTTCGACGCTGAAACCCACCGCATCATCGGTGGCACCATGGTCGGCACGCATGCCGGTGACATGATCGGCGAAATCGCGCTGGCGATCGAAATGGGCTGCGACGGCACCGACATCGGCAAGACCATCCACCCGCACCCGACGCTGGGTGAGTCGATTGGTATGGCGGCCGAAGTCTACGAAGGCGTCTGCACCGACCTGCCGCCACCGCGCAAGCGTTAAGCAGCACTCGGCATCCGCAAAAAAGCCGGGACCTGTCCCTGATGTAGTTCAGTAAAAGTGCCGTAGCGTGCGCTTGTACCCCAGGACAAGAACTGGGGTCAGACCCGTCGGGTCTGACCCCGG
>JBGSBQ010000402.1:0-4254 GCA_041730475.1 Sphingomonadaceae bacterium | reverse complement strand
GTCGGCGCCAACTCGCAGTTGCGCGCCTCACTGAATGCGGCAGCGGCCAAGAAGAAGTTCAAGGTCTACTACCCGGAGCTGGAATTCTGCACCGATAACGGCGCCATGATCGCCTTCGCTGGCGCCATGCGCCTGATGATCAACCCCGACGCGGCCCAGAAAGACTACTCGTTCAACGTACGCCCGCGCTGGCCACTGGACGAGATCAAGGTGGTGTAAGCAAATCGGCGCGTGGATAGCCCCAGGCCGGCGGCGGTGCGCAGCCGGCTGACTGGGCTTCGGCCACATCCAGCGTGGTGAAATTGCCGCGCGGCGTGGCGGCGAAGCGGTAGTCACCCAACTGCTGCCCGACCAGTGCCGGCGCGCGCGCAAAGCGCAGCCACGCATCGACGCTGCAATTCGACTGCTGCAAGGCGCGCAACTGCGCCAGACTAGCACTGACGCTGCCCGATTCCAGCAGGGCGGCCACGCCGTCGGTGGACGCCAGCACCGTGCCCGGCTCGCGCAGCCCGGCGGGACAGGCTTGCGGCGCCAGCCAGTGCGGCGCCACACTGACCACGCCACGCCGCAGGCGGTACTGCCCCGCCCCTTCATTGCGCTCGACCGACACAAAATTCCAGCACAGTGGCTGTGACGGGAACGCCGTCATCGCCACATCCACCACCTGCGCAGCCGGATCGATACGCTGCAAGGCGGCACTGATCTGCTGCCGGCCCAGTTGCGAGGCCGCCCCCTGCGTCGCGATGAAGCCGGTGCTGAGGCCCAGCGCCAGCAGCATGCCGGCCGCCCGATGCGGACCGGCGTCGGCGCGCCGCTGGGTCCAGCCGACGCTGAGCGCCAGCAGCGTCAGCCCGGCCAGCGACGGCCACCCCAGATACCCACGTAGCGTGCAGGCCAGCAGCACCAGCCCAAGGCCCGCCAGCAGCATGACACGCAGCCAGCGCCAGCGCACGATCAGCGCCAGCGGCACCCCGATTGCGGCCCAGAATAACGGTTCGACGATGAACACCATGTCGCCGTACAGCCAGCGCCCATCGAAGGGATAAAACGGATGGACGCCATAGGAGTTGGTGTAATCCATCAGCAGGTGTAGCGCCAGTCCCGTAGGCACGGTCAGCGCCAGGCCCAGCCGCGCCGCCGCACTCGCCTTCAGCAGCGCGCGCGCCGCCGGCCAGCACAGCCACAGCAAGGCGAGCAGCAACAGCGCCTGCGGCAGTGCCAGCAGCGCCGTATGGGTATGACCGCGGTGATACATCAGATAGCTGAGCGGCGCCGGCAAGCCGTGCATCAGCAATAAATCGAGGTCGGGGAAGTTGTTGGCCAGCGCGCAGCCCAGCAGCAGCAACCGATGGCGCGTGCGTTGCTGCGCCGGCGTGGCTTCCGGCGGCAGACAGCGATGCGCCAGTTCACCGACGCCAAAACCGATGATGCTGTGGGTCAGATTATCCATGCTGACCGCAGGCCGCTGCCGGTGTCAGCGCTGCACCTCGACGCCGCGCCAGAACGCCACGTGGTCCTTGATCTGCTTGGCCGCTTCGGACGGCGCCGGATAGTACCAGGCCGCGTTTTCATTGAGCTTGCCGTCCACTTCCAGACTGTAGTAACTGGCCAGCCCTTTCCACGGGCAGCGGCTGGTATGGCTGCTGGGCCGCAGATAGGCCGCCGTCACACTGGCGAGGGGAAAGTAGACATTGTTCTCCACGATTTCGACTTCACTATCGGCTGCTTGCGCGATCACTGCGCCATTCCAGATTGCTGTCGGCATTGCCCTGTCCCCTCTTGGTTACGGTTAGTTCTCGACCCGGTTGCGGCCCTGGCTCTTGGCGCGCGCGAGCGCATCTTCGGCTTGCCGCAGCAGGCTTTCAGCATCGGCAATGTCCATATGGTCGAAGGCGCCGACGCCCAGGCTGGCCGTCACCGCCACCACCCGCAGGCCGGCATGGTGCAGCTGCGCTGCCAGCTTGGCGCGCAGCTTCTCGGCAAACATGCCGGCCCCTTCACGCGGCGTATTCGGCAGCAGCACACACAGCTGCTCGCCGCCGTAGCGGCATGGAATATCGATCACGCGCACGCTTTCGCGCACCAGGCGGCCGATATTGGCCAGAATCTGGTCGCCGGCATGGTGGCCGAATTCATCGTTGATCTGCTTGAAATGATCGATATCGACCATCACCGCCGACAGCGGGGTGCGGAAGCGCTTGGCGCGCGCCACTTCAAAGGTCAGCTTTTGCAGCATGGAACGGCGGTTGTGCAGGCCGGTCAGCTCGTCGGTAATGGCCAGCTGTTCCAGTTCGCGCACGCTGCTGCTCAATTGGCGCGTGGCGGCACGTTGTTCGATCAGCGCCATCGCCTGCCGTCCCAGCTTGACCAGCATGCGCTGCTGCTCTTCGTCCAGCTGGCCGGGCTTGGTGTCCATCACGCTCAGCGTGCCGATCGCGAAGGCGTCGGACGACATCAGCGCCACGCTGCTGTAGCGCCGCATGAACGGTTCGCCGGTGGTGAGCGGCATATTCACGGTGCGGAAGTCACGCGCCAGGTCGGGGATTTCCAGCGTCGGCTCGCCCAGCACGGCCAGCGAGCAATAGCTGTCGCCCCGCGCCAGCGGCTCCAGCGCCAGGCCAGTGGCGGCCTTGACCCAGACCCGGTCGCGGTCCACCAGCGAAATGAACGCATACGGCACGCCGCACAATTTGGCGGCCAGTTCGGTGATGAAGGTGAAGTCCTCGCACTGCGGCGTGTCGAGAATCTGGTAGCGGTGCAGCGCGGCGATGCGGAACTGGTCGGCCGGCGGTCTGGCGGTGGTGAGCGTATGAATGTTTTCTGCGGCCAGCATGTGCCCCCCTGTCATGCACCGGCAGGTGGCCGGCGCCATTCTTCAATTACTTGAACTTTAATTAGTTGAACCTTAACTATTGCTGCCTGTCCAGTTTATCGCAAATACCGGGAGGGCGGGCGCCAATGCCCCCGCCTGACTGGCATTTTTTAAGCTTTGGACAGTATGTCGCGCAGCGCCCGCTCGAACACCTCGGGCGGCTGGCCGCCGCTGATCAGGTGGCGCTGGTTGATGATCACGGCCGGCACCGAATTGATGCCATGGCGCTGGAAGAATTGCTCGCGCTCGCGCACCTCGTCGGCATAGCGGCCAGTGGCCAGCACCTCGGTCGCCAGTTCCGGGTCCAGCCCGACCAGCGCGGCCGTCTTCACCAGCACTTGTTGCGAGCTCGGATCTTCGCCGCGCGTGAAATAGGCGCTGAACAGCGCTTCCTTCAGCGCCGCCTGACGCCCCTCCAGCTCGGCCCAGTGCAGCAGGCGGTGCGCGTCGAAGGTGTTGTAGATACGGCTGCGCTGGTCCATCGCGAAATCAAAGCCCACCGCTGCCCCCCGGGCGCGGATCGCCTCCCGGTTCTGGGCCTGCTGCTCCGGCGTGGCGCCATATTTTTCGGTGATGTGTTCGGTGATGTCCTGGCCTTGCGGGCCCATGGCCGGATTCAGCTCGAACGGCTGGTAGTGCACGGAAATGCTGGCATCCTCGCCAATATTGGCGATCGCCTGCTCCAGCGCCTTCATGCCGATGGCGCACCATGGGCAGGAAATGTCGGACACAAAGTCGATAGTCAGGGGAGTACTCATGACAGCTTATTTCTTTTTCTTGGTAGTGGTAGTGGCGGCAGCGCTCTTGCTGCCGATGCGGCTTTCCTTGCCAGCCAGCAGATTCGAGATATTTTTGCTGTGACGGAAACCCAACAGCAAGCTCATCACGACGACCGCCAGCAATTGCGGCTCGATGCCGAACAGCAGGAAATAATAAAACGGTGCGAACAGCGCTGCGACCAGAGCCGCCAGCGACGAGTAGCGCGAGGCATACGCCACCGCCAGCCAGGTCACCAGCGTGGCCAGTCCCAGCCACGGATTCAGGCCCAGCAGTACGCCCAGCGCCGTGGCCACGCCCTTGCCGCCCACGAAGCGGAAGAACACCGGCCACAAATGGCCCAGAAACACGGCGATCGACACCAGCGCGATAGTCATGTCGCCGACGCCGAGGCGCTCGCTGAACTGCATGACCAGGAACACAGCCAGCCAGCCCTTGGCACCATCGCCCAGCAGCGTCATGATGGCGGCACCCTTGTTGCCACTTCGCAACACATTGGTTGCGCCCGGGTTCTTGGAGCCAAAGGTGCGCGGGTCGTCCAAGCCCATCAGCCGGCTGACGATGACGGCAAAGGCGAGCGATCCCAACAAATAGGCAGCGAAAAC
>JBGSBQ010000401.1:0-4255 GCA_041730475.1 Sphingomonadaceae bacterium | reverse complement strand
CTGAAACAACACTGGCCCGTTGTCGCCATTGTCACTTTTGTGGCAGCGGTGTTTATCATGTCCCTGTTCTGTTTTCAGGTTCGCTCTCAAAATGCTGGTCGGCCAGCGCTTTCGGCAGCGCCGTACTCAGGTGATTGATGGTGTGGAAGGCGAGGAAGTCTTTCCACGCTTCCAGCGGCTCACTGCCCACCAGCGCCGCCGCACCGCGCAGTGCGCCCGGATGGTAGGCGATGAATTTCTGCTGCTGGCCCAGCCCCGCGCTCTGCAGGAACAGTTTCCAGTCCATGCCGGGTGCCTTGCTGGCGAAATCGCTGGCTTTCCAGTTGTTATTGGCTTTCTGGATATCGGCCGAGTCTTCGCGGCTGGCGTGCGAACGGGCGATCTTGGTTTCCAGTGCCAACACGCGGGCCGCGCGCGCCTCGGCCTGATCCAGACCGGCGAGCCGGAACACGGCAGCGATATGGGCCTGGTATTTGTCGCGCAAGGTCTGCATGGCAGGCTTATCGTCCAGATAATAGGCGCGGTCCGGCATGCCCAGCCCGCCTTGCAGCAGATACGCTGTGTTGTGGGCCGGATCGGTCAAGCCCTGCGCAATCCACAGGCCAAACAGGTTCTCCGTATTGAAATTGGTGGCGTTAAGCGGATCCACATCAGCCCGCAGCGAAGCGCCTAGCGCACGCGTCAACTGGGCCTTGTCCTGAATCGCGGCCAGCGGCGCCAGCACCTTTTGCAAGGGCGCCAGACCTTGGGCCTCGATGGCCGCCTCGTCGAAGGACGTGTGATAAAAATCGGCCACCATGCGCGCTTCAGCGCTGGCATTGCGGCCGGCCTCTTCGATCAGTTTCAGCAAGCGCTGGTTATTCAGCTCAGCCAGTTCGCCGGCGATGCCCCAGCGGCTGCGGTCGGCCGGGATCTGCACGGTCTTCAGCCAGTCGCCGTTGACGTAGCCAAAGAAATCGTCACCCGGACGAAGCGCTGGGTCCGGCGCGGCGTGGGCCAGCGGCCCGGCGCAAAGGGCCAGCGCGATGGCGGCCTTGAAGAGATTGCGGCGGAATGGGGTGTGTACTTGCATGGAAGTCCCTTTGTATTGGATCTGAATATTGGATCTGTTTATCGGCTCTGTTGGAATCAGGCATGGTGCGCCAGCCTGCAATATAAGCGCAACCGGCCCGCGCTGCGGCGGCGCTGCGACGAAATGCAGGATCGGCGCATCAGAATGCAAAATCGCGGCCGCACACCCTGCACCAAAAAGATACGTTTCGGCATCAAAATCTCTTTTTTGATTCGGGAAACCGCTATATAGTTAGCCACTAGCAACGCGCTAAACCATGGGGAGATAAATATGAAACTTGAAGCACTGTTCCAGAATCCGACTGCGTTGCCTACCGCACCCAAGGTCGTCGAAGAATTAATCAGCAGCTTCGACAAGGCGAGCGTCTCGACCGAAGAGATTGCCAAAAAATTATCCACCGACCCCGTGCTGAGCGCAAAACTGCTGCGTCTGGCCAACTCGGCCTACTACCACGTCTCGCGCAGCATCGGCACCGTCGAGGATGCCGTGCTGATGCTCGGCTTCGTCACCGTGCGCACGCTGGTGATCAGTTCCGGTCTGGTCAGCGGCTTCAAGACGGTGCCGGGACTGGACCTGAAACAATTCTGGCGCTACAGCCTGCATACCGCTGTGTCGGCCAAGTGGATCGCCAAGAAGGCCGGCGAAAACACCGACCTCGCCTTCACGATCGGCATGATGCACGCCATCGGCCAGCTGGTGATCCACTCGGCGATGCCGGAACAGGCGATGGAACTGGACAAGCTGGCCGGTCCGATGGATGCCCGTCGTCTGGGCGTGGAACAGAGCTCGCTGGGCTTCACTTTCGCCGACGTCGGCGCCGAACTGGCGAAACGCTGGAAATTCCCGCATGCCTTCTCGGAAACCATCCTGGCCTTTCCGGAACCGCATCACAACGGCGAACTGAACCGCCTGGCAGCCGTCGTCAGCCTCGCTGCGTGGCGCGCGCGCGTCGAGCAGCACAAGCTGAGCGCCGAGGAAATCAGCGCCTGCTACCCGACCGAACTGGCCGAGGAGCTGGGGCTGGACGACGATTTGCTGATCGATGACATGCCCTCACCGGACGAGCTGAGCGCTGGTCTGGAAGAACTGGTGAAATAATTTTTTAGCAAGTCCCCGTCAGGTCGCCGCTGCCCAACAGGCCCGGCGGCTTTTTTTTCATTTTTTTTCGCTCGCCAAGTGCCTGTTTTATAAAGCATTTTTATTTTTCTCAAAAATATTTCAGATTTTTCTCAAAAACACCCTAAAGTTCCCGCCCGACCTGACGTAACCCTAGACAAGCGGTAGTGTTTCTCAACTTTCTCAGGGTACGCCATGACCTCCAACGAAGTGCTCAGCATGTACGAAAATATTGCCGGATTGAGCAATCAAATGGCTGCCGCCGCCCGCATGGGTGACTGGAATAGCCTGAGTCAGCTGGAAGGCCAATGTGCCACCGAAGCGCGCGCCATCAGCAGCGGCGTACCGGCATTGAGCGGCGCACCGCGTATGCGCAAGATTGACTTGCTGAAGCAGATTCTGGCCAACGACCGCGAAATTCGCGACGTGACCGATCCATGGATGAATCAGGTTCCGGGCATGCGTCACCAGTAAGCTGTATCCGCACCGCACATGAAAAAAGCGCCCGCAGGCGCTTTTTTTACATCTGAGGCCTGCGCACTCAGCCGGCAATCGCCAGCCGCAAGGCCAGCGCAATCCCCTGCGCCGCCTTGGTAATTTCATCCAGCGACGGGAAGCTAGGGGCGATGCGGATGTGGCTGTCCTGCGGATCCTTGCCATATGGAAAAGCCGCGCCCGCCGGCGTCAGCGTGATGCCCGCCTCCTTGGCCAGCGCTACGGTGCGCTTGGCCATGCCCGGCGGCGTCACCAGATCGATGAAGTAACCGCCCAATGGTCGGGTCCACGTCACCCCCGGCACCTGCCCCAGCAGCGCGTCAAACTGCGCCAGCACCGCATCGAACTTCGGCTTCAGCAACTGGCGATGACGTTCCATCAGTGCATCGACCTGGGCCGGGTTTTGCAGCAAGGCCACATGGCGCAACTGGTTGATCTTGTCCGGGCCGATGCTGCGGATGCCCGAATTGGCCGTCCACCAGGCGATATTCGCCGGCGACGCCGCCAGCGCGGCAACGCCCGAACCGGCCCAGCTGACCTTGGAAGTCGATGCAAACACAATCGGGCGGTCCGGATGACCAGCCGCCGCGCAGGCGTCGAGAATGCTGGCGATCGCCACTTTCTGCTCACCCAGATGGTGGAAGCGATAGGCGTCGTCCCACATCAGGCGGAAGTCGGGGGCCGCCGTCTGCAGCGCGGCCAGGCGGGCTACCACGGCATCCGAATACACCACGCCACCCGGATTGCTGTACTTCGGCACGCACCACATGCCCTTGATGCTGGCATCGTTTTTCACCAGTTGTTCGACCAGATCCATGTCCGGGCCGGCTTCGGTCATCGGAATGCTGATCATCTTGATACCGCGCGTTTCGCAGATCGCGAAGTGGCGGTCATAGCCGGGTACCGGACACAGGAAGGAAATCGGCTGCTGGCTGACCCAGGGCGCATGGCCGGGCACGCCATTCAGCAAGGCATAGATGATCACATCATGCATCAGCGACAGGCTGGCGCTGCTGTCGACGACAACCTGCGCGGCCGGTACGTCGAGCAGTTGGCCGAACAGCGCGCGCGCCTCCGGAATGCCGATGGTACCGCCGTAATTGCGGCAATCGGTGCCGTCGGCCGCCTGGTAGCCGGGCAGCGCCGCCATCAGTTGATTCGACAAGTCCAGCTGTTCTGGCGCCGGTTTGCCGCGAGACATATCGAGTTTCAGGCCGAGTTGTTTGAATGCGTCGTACTGCTGCTGCACGGAAGAATCTGCTGCGGACATAGGGCTCTTTCAAGGTAGTTACACGCAGCGTGGAGAGGAAGGGACGTGCGTGAACAGTCGAATACTATAGCCCAAATTGCAAGGCTGCGCAGTCCGGCGCCGCCATACCGGCTATGGCGGTGGGCCCGTGGTCAGGGTTAGAGCAAGGATTCTGGCGTGACTTCGTTGAGCGGCTGGGCCGGCTCCGGCGTCGCGTCGGGCGCCTTTTTCTTGCGCCATCCTTGCCAGATCTTCAGCGGCGCCGCGCCCTTGGCCTTGCGGCGCTTCAGCCACCACCAGCCGAGGCCAGCCAGCAGTACGAC
>JBGSBQ010000400.1:0-4288 GCA_041730475.1 Sphingomonadaceae bacterium | reverse complement strand
AACCCCCCCGGGGGCCGGGCCGCCCCCCCCCCCCACGGCCCGTTGCAGCGGCACCGAGACGATGCGCGCCAGCCACATGGCCAGCAGCATGCCGACCACCACGTTGACCACCAGTAGCACGATCGAGGTCCAGCGTGCCTTCAGATAGGTCGCGGCCGCATCGGCACTGGCCTGCCGGCCGCCGCCCACGTTCAGCTGCACCAGCTGGCCCAGCTGCTCACTCATCACCGTCATCGCTTGCGCCGAACCACCGGCTGCCAGCTCGCGCGCCTCGCTTTTTTTCTCGGACCTCGACAGCGCCAGCAGCTTGCGGTGCTCGACCAGGAAGGCATCCCAATTTTTGCTGAAACTGTCGTACAGCGCTTGTTCTTCCGGGCTGGAAATCAGCTTCACATAGGTCGCGCGGTCGGCCGTCATGGCCGCCAGCGTGGCGTCGATGCGCTGTTCGTAGGTTGCCATCTTGGCCGGGTCGTCGTTCAGCAAATGCGCCAGCTGCCAGCGCCGCAGGTCGCCCACATCGATACGCATGGTCATCACCGCCTGCACACTGGGCATCCAGTTGTCGGTCAGGTCATGCGAGGCCTGATTCACCCGCCCCATGGACAGGATGTTGGTGACGCCCAATACCAGCGTCAGCACGGCTACCGCACCGAACGACACGCGCAGCTTGCTACCTATCTTCAGATCGTAGAACCATTTCATGGTGAACATCCTCGCCTGATCGGGGATGTCCAGTATGCAACGAGGCAGCCCCCGCTGCTACTACGCTGATGGCCTTGTATGGTTAGCGCAACAATCCGGCCCGCCCCGCCCCTTGAAAATCGAACATATTCATCAGGTCACCGATCGCCGGCCGGTTCGACGGCACATAGGGATCGTCGCGGTGGATGGGATTGGGCAGGTTGTCGCGGCTGCGCGCGGACAGCGGTGGCAGCGACCAGTTGCGTTCGATGAACTTGGCGATCGACGCGTGGTCATAGTAGGTGTGGTCGACCACGCCCCGTTTGGCCCACGGCGACAGCGCCAGCATCGGGATCCGGGTGCCGTCGCCGAAGAAGTCGATCGCCTGCACATAACCGGAGTCGTAATAGCCGCCGCCTTCGTCGAAGGTGACCAGAATCGCCGTGTTGCGCCATAACGCTGGGTTGGCCTGCACGCGTTGCAGCACGTCCGATACCAACTGGTCGAAACTCGGCTGCATGGCGTAGCCGGGATGGCCGGAAATGCTGTCGTACGGGGCGATCACGGCCACCGCCGGGAAGCTGGCCGCATCCTTGACGTCGACGTAGAACTGCATCAGGTCGACCAGTTTATCCTTGTCCGGCCCCGTCATCGTGGAGCGGAAGAAGGTCGGCGTGTCGCACATGCCGCAGTATTCCTTGTCGACACGGACGCCATCGTTGCGGCCACCGCTATACCATTTCCACGCCACCCCGCCCGCCGTCAGCGCATCGCCGAGATGCGGCATGGTTTGCGGCGGCAGGATGAATTTGTCGTCGCCCAGCGCCAGCGGCGTGCCTAGCGGCGCATACGCCGGCTCCAGGTTGTTCACCATGTAGTAGTGACCGGGCGCGCAGTTGCCATCGTTGAAGGCGCGGTACGGTAGCTGCGCCAGCAGACTGCGGATGCCGGCCACGCCGGGCTGTTGCGGATCGGCGCAGGCCACATAGGTGCCGCCACGGTAGCCGTCTTCGGTGTACCAGTTGTTGGTGCCGGGCTGGGCATCGGGATTTTCGATCAGCTTGGCGGGCGGCACGCCGGGCTGGCCGCTGGCATCCAGGTAGACGCCGACGTCGGCCGTGGCCAGCGCGAAATAATTGGCCGTGGTGCCGCCCATCACCGGCTGGTGATAATTGTCGGCCAGTGCATATTGGTCGGCCAGTTGCTTGAACAACGGCGCGTCGCCGGCCGCCATGTTGTAAAAGCCCATCGCGACCCCGCCCTGTACCGTCTTGCCGGGCGAAATCGGGGTCGGGAAGGGATTGCTGGGGCCGGGACCGGTCTGGTCGGCGACCCACACGAACAGGTCATTCTTGCCGCCATTCACCTGCTGCCACATCTGGAAGAAACGGTGGGTCGGATCGCCCGTATGGGCGCCGTAGCTGACATGGCGCGTGATCTGGAACGGGCCGTTCGGCAGGCTGGTCGGGAAGCGCGCATCCGGCACATCCTGACGCTGGCCGAAGGCACCCATGGCCCATGGCTGTGGCAGGGTGCCGTAGACGCCGTTGAAGGCCGGCGTCGGCGTGTAGGCGCCTGTCGACAGCCCCAGCTTCTGGGCCGCCTCGGCAAAGCGCGGCCCCGGCGTGCCGTCGCGCTTGACGATGCCTTTCGACAGCAGGTTGGCGATGCGCTGCCCCTTGCGCGGCTGGTACACGCCATACAGATTGTCAAAGGTGCGGTTCTCGCCGACCAGCACGATAACGTGCTCGATCGGCGTAGTGGTAGCGGCGGCGCTGGCGTGCCCGGCCAGCACCGCCAGCAGCAGCGGCACGCTGCGCTGGACGGTGCGCGCCATGTTACAGCTTGCCGTTCAGCGACACGAAGAACTGGCGCGGGGCCGCGGCCAGCAGAGTGGCGAAGGCGCCGCTCGGGTCCGAGGTCACGAAACCATTGGAACCGATGGTGCTGTAGTACTTCTTGTCGAACAGGTTGCTGACGTTCAGCTGCAGCGACAATTCCTTGACCAGGCCCATCGCTGGCAGCTTGTAGCCGGCCGACAGGTTGGCCACCCAGTACGACGGCACGCCATTGTCATTGGTGTAGGTGTAATAACGCTTGGCCGTGTACTTGGCACCCAGACGGCTGAACCAGACCGCATTCTCATAGCCCAGTTCGGTATCGAACATGGTGCGTGGCGTATCGACCACCTGCTTGCCACTGACGGCGACAGTCTTACCATTGTCGAGGTAGTTTGATTTGTACTTCGAATCATTCCACGTGAAGGTATTGAACCACGATACTTCCTTGTTCAGCTTCCAGACTGCGATGGCTTCCAGCCCCTTGGTTTCGACCTTGCCGACGTTGACGAAGGTCGACGGGCAGCCGGCGATGCCGACGCAGGTGGCGACGTTCATCTGGCGATCGTCGAAATCGGTGTGGTAGACGGCCAGCGAGCCTTGCAGCTCGGCGCGCTTGAAGCGGTAGCCGAGGTCGACGCTGGTCGAGGTTTCCGGCTTCAGCTTCGGTGCGCCGAGCTCAAACGCGGTCTGGGTCTGCGAGAATGGGCCGTTGACGCCCGGCTGGAAGGCCCGCATGTTCTGCGAGGCCGAGGCGAAGATTTCATCGTCGCGGGTCAGCGCATAGGTCAGGCCGGCCTGCGGCAGGAACGACTTCTCGGCGGTGATCGCGCCGCCGGCACGGGTGCCGACCAGATTGGTGGCGGTGATCGCCACTTTCGGGCTCTTGAAGCCGGCGTTCAGTTTCAGCTTACCGTCCAGCATGCTGTAGGTGTCTTGCAGGTGGAACTGGGTGGTAACGGTGTTGAACTCTTGCTGGAAACCGGTGGCCATCGGGTTCGACAGGAAGTGGTTGGTATCGTCCGGCCCCGTGACAGCGTAGAAATTACGGGTGCCGCGGTGGATGCTGCGCTCGCCCCAGAAACCGGCCACCACACTGTGGCTGCCAGCTTGCCAGTTCAGGTCGGCAATCACGCCGTCACGGCCGATCGAGTACTCGGTGGTGCGGATCGAGATCGGCATCGTCGCCGACGATGGCGTGTACGGCGTGTACCAGTGGCCCTGGCCCTTGTTGTCGTGATGGTAGATGGTGGTTTTCAGCTCGGTGTGGGCGCCCAGTTGCAGTTCCAGGGCCACGCCGCCCAGGTTGTCCTTGCGCAGGCCGCGGCCCAGATAGTAGGCGTCGTCCATATTCGTCACGCCGCCGGTGTAGATGCCCTTGGCGGCATTCACGGCACGCTGCCAGTCGGGCTGGTAGTTGTCCCAGTTGTAGCCGAGGCGGTCCGTCATTTCCAGCGACAGATCCTGGTAATCGGTTTCCTTGCGGTCGGAATGGTTGTAAAACGCGCTCAGCACATGCTCGCCGAAACGATGCTCAATGCGGGCATTGAACTGGTCCTGATCCTGGGCACCGGCGCCCTTCCACTTGTCGGCGCGCTGACGCGTGCCGCTGATGAACAGCTTGGTGGCGCCATCGTTCAGCAGGCCGGAGTCGAGGCGCACAAAGGTGCGCGAGGTCTTGTCGCTACCCAGCGTCTGTACCACGGTCGCGCCCTGGGTGTCGCTCGGGGCCAGCGTGTAGAACTGCACGGTGCCGCCCAGATTGCTGG
>JBGSBQ010000399.1:0-4291 GCA_041730475.1 Sphingomonadaceae bacterium | reverse complement strand
TTTTTGCCATGGGTTACGCTTGGCGTAAGCGATATTGATGGTTGGGCCAAGCACTTGGTCTACAGTGTTACACCAGCATTTACCCAACCAGACTTCGAATCGCTAGTCGCCGTGCCGGATAAAATTGTTCTAGGACGTGCCAAAGAAGGCCTGCTCTATTACCTAGCTGGGCAGGAAAATTGCACAATTGCAACTTCTTGCTCACCGGCCATAATATTTTCTTACGGCAAGCGCAACCTAGGAGTTGGTGCAAATAACGTTGCCCAACCAAATGGGGCCACTAACAATATTGACGAAATTAACAACCACACTACGACCAACCGATTTATCCAGCGTCCCGCAACGCTGGATACTGAAACGCAGGGAGGCGAAATTGATGATCAGGTGACTTGGATAACGATCAAATCGTTGTACACGAGCATGAAAGCAGCTGGCAGCCTGCACTAGAATCTAGTAGGGTCAGAAAATATCACCGTAGCTTCGATATCAGCCCTGGCGCGGTCATCCACCAGCCTCGCTACCTGCACCGCCGTCATAGCCGGGAAATGCAGGCCGATGACTTCCCGGTAGGCGATACCGATCTCCTTGTAGGTCGCCACATGCTGCCGTTTAACCAGTTCGGGCTGCAAACGTAAAGGCCCATGGGTCTCGCGCGTCAGCACATGAGCGGCCTTGATCGCTACTTTCAATCGCTTATCATTCTAAGCCAGCTGCGAAGGCCGTCGATCGAACGCTGCATAGAAACCGCTGCGCGAAACGTCGAAGACGCGGCACAAAAGTTCAACCGGATATTCGAGTCGCGCCAACTTTATGAACGCGTACCGGGCAGCGACTCCCTCGCAAAGAGCGCGGTGAGCTTTTTTAGCACATCCTTTTCCATGCGCTCGACGGCCAGTTCCTTGCGTAACTTTGCCACCTCTGCTTCAAGTTCAGCGACACTGCGGCTACCTAGCGGCGCTTTTGGATCGCTGCCGCGTTCTGCAGCGCTTACCGAGTTGGCCAGCGTCCCGTGGGGGATGGCAATTCGCTTCGCAGCCTCTTCCAGCGTAAGGCCTTGTGCAAGCACCAGCTTCAAGGCCTCAGCCTGAAATTCTGGCGTGTATGTAGTTAATTTCATTTTTCTCTCCCTTTGACAAGTTTATTAAATGGAAGTGTCCACGGAACTCAGGCTGCCTCAGTTTGCGCCAGGTCGCCAGATGGGACGAATAGATGCCTTCCAGACGCAGCAAGGCGCCGATCTCGCCCGGCGCCACGCAGGCATCGGCGGCAGCGAGGATGCGCAGCTTTTCGGCCTTGGAGAAGGCGCGTCGTTTGGCGCCAGGAACAACCTCGGGATCGGGGCGCTGGGCTTCAACGGACGATGCGTCGAGCGTGTCTTGCTGGGCTGCTGGAGTGCTAATTTGATGCTTTCGGTTGTGCATATTGGAACCTACCGTCGTACTTTAAATTAATCGGGTAGGTGTCTCAAGTTATATTGGCACAGAGGGGTTTAGCATCAAACAAGGCTGCCGCGTTGTCCAGGATTTCCTACTTCCATTGGCCAACCAATACTGGATGCACGCCGTACTCCTGCGCGATCTCCATCACCGTCTTCACTCCGCGCATAGCCTCAAGGCCCACCTTGCCCTTGAATCCCGCCGTGTGCACTCGTCGCTTTTTGCATTCACTCATCTGCTGTCATCCTTTCACGGACCACAGCTTAAAACATCGCCTTAAATTCGGGATCAACTGTAGTCGGCGTGGCCGTCAGCGGCGCCGCAGCCAGCCGGCGTCGCCCGGCTGGCGTACCAGGTGGCGGCAGGCAGCATCAACGACGGCATAGTGCTGTTGGCTGATATGCTGACTCGCCCACGCATCTAGTTCGCTCTCCAGCGCAGCATGCCGGGGCTCGAAAACGGCCATTCCAGATAGTTTTTATCACTCATTAGAAGCCTTCAAATTCCGTTTTTTGCTTGGCCACGAAGGCGTGATAGGCGCGACGGAAGTCGTTGGTCGCCATGCAGATCGCCTGCGCCTGTGCTTCCGCTTCGATCGCTTCGTCGACGCCCATATTCCATTCCTGCTGCAGCATTTTCTTGCTCATGCCGTGTGCGAAGGTGGGGCCGTCGGCCAGACTGCGGGCCAGCGCGTGGGCCGCTGCCTGCAGCGCTTTCGGCTCTTGCAAGCTGTTGAAGAAGCCCCAGCGTTCTGCTTCGGCGCCGGACATGGCGCGGCAGGTGTAGAGCAATTCTGCCGCCCTGCCCTGCCCAAACACGCGGGGCAGCAGTGCGCAAGCCCCCCATGTCGCAGCCGGCCAAGCCCACGCGCATGAACAGGAAAGCTGTCTTGCTGCGCGCAGTGCCCAGCCGCAGGTCGGAGGCCAGTGCGAGGATAGCGCCGGCGCCGGAAAAAATGCCGTCTACTGCTGCGATCACGGGCTGTGGACAGGCGCGCATGGCTTCTACCAGGTCGCCGGCAATGCGCGTAAAGGCCAGCAGGCCGGGCATATCAAGCTTGGTGAACGGACCGATGATGTCATGGACGTCGCCGCCGGAGCAGAAGTTGTCGCCGGCGCCGGTGATGACGACGGCCTTGATGTCGTCGGCATAGGCCAGTGCGCGGAACAGGTCGCGCAGTTCGGCATAGGAATCGAAGGTGAGTGGTTTTTTCCGCTCGGGACGATTCAGCGTGAGTGTGGCGACACGGTCGCTGACGTCGAACTGGAAGTGGCTGGCGTGGTGGCCGGCCAGCCTGCTGCGGTTGCCGGGCGGCTGTTGGGTAAGCGTGACGCCAGTGCCGTTATTGACTTTCCCGCTGTCGGATAGCTGACTGGCGCACCGGCGCCACGTTATAAATCGATGATTTTTCGCAGTGGTACTGGCGACAGGCGCCATTGCTCGCCATCGCATAGCAGAGAGCAGGGTTTGGTGTTCATGCGTACGATGGTGCCGATGCGCTCGCGCAGATGCTTATCGGTAAAGGCGACGGAATCGCCGAGCTTGAACGCGGGCAGGTCCGGTGGTCGCTGTCGCAGAGGCGGCGTTTGCTGTTCGCCGCGCTGCACGGGGTCGGCCACGATGGCCGCGTAAGGCAGCTTCCATTGGGTGCGCGTCATATCGTCCTGTATTGTCGCTTGCGTTAGCTGCAACCACAGCACGCGGCCCGGCGCGAGCGTGCCGCGGCGGTGATCGAAGTACATCACGTGCGCGCCCAGATGTAAATGGCGCCGCACTTCAAGAATGAGTTTCGGGTCGGTCATCATCTGGCTGATAGCCAGGCTCAGTTGATACAGATCGAGGCTGGGCGCGTTGCGCCGCGCGTCAAGAAGGCGGATATCCATGGCGCAAGTTTAACGCAAGCGCCAAGTACTTAGCCAGTCGACGCCGTCAGCTGGCCGGCGACATTCCACGGCAGCAGCTCATCGCCCCGGTTGACCGGGTGGTCAGCGATATAGGTCAGCACATGGCGCAGGTAGGCCTGCGGATCGACACAATTGAGCTTGGCGCTGACGATCAGCGAGTACATGGGGGCTGCCCGTTCGCCATCGCTGTCAGCACTGAAGAACATGAAGTTTTTGCGGTCGAGGGCAACGCCACGCAACGCGTTCTCGGCAATGTTGTTGTCAATCTCGGTGCGCCCGTTCTCGCAGTAATAAACCAGCGCCTGCCACTGGTTGAGCATGTAGCTAATTGCTTTCGTCGTGGCCGACTGGGTCGACAGCGTCAGCAGTCGGGGGCGCAGCCACGCTTCGAAGTCATCAAGCAACGGACGGGTCAGTTCCTGCAGTCTCGCTTGCCGCCGGTCCAGCGGCTGGCCCCGCAGTTATTCTTCGATGGCGTACAGCTGGGCGATTCTGCGCAGCGCCTCGGTGGTCGTCACCGTCGCCCTGACCGTATGTAAATCATGGATTTTGCGACGCGGGTGAGCAATACAAGCCGCCTCGTGCACATGACCGCCGGCAAATACCTTATCGTATGCGGCGCAAGCGTCCGCCTGTAGCACGCCACGGAAGCCGGCCAGATAGGTTTGCAGGTGGATGCCCTGGCGGTTAGGCGTGTACGCGAACCATGCCGCTGGCGCCGCCGTCGAGCCGGAACGGCGGTCATCGCGCACATACACCCACATCCGCGCCGTCTTGGTCTTGCCATTGCCCGACACCAGCACCGGCATGGTGGTGTCATCGGTGTGCACTTTAATAACTATAAGGAAGGTTTGCAACCGAGCTTCACGCAACGCATCAACGTGCAGTCAGCGAGCGCGATTACCGACTTGCGCCGTTCTCTCGATGATGTATACGGCAAACAGCATAAAT
>JBGSBQ010000398.1:0-4292 GCA_041730475.1 Sphingomonadaceae bacterium | reverse complement strand
CGAAAGGTATCGCAGGGCTTGGAATGAGAGAGTGGAAATGCAGTGATTGTGGTTGCGTACATGATCGTGACACCAATGCTGCGTTAAACATTCTCCGTCGCGGACGTGCGACGCTAGATGTAGGAATCCCCGTCCTTTAGGGCGGGGAGGACGTCAAGAAGAATCTCTACGAATCCGACGTCATTGCCTGGGCCCAGCAACAGATCGCGCTGTTGCGCGCCGGGTGCTATGCGCAGCTGGATCTGGACAACCTCATTGATGAGATCGATGACGTGGCCCGGCGTGAACGGCATGCCCTGCAAAGCCGCATGGTGGTCTTGCTATCGCATCTGCTGAAGTGGCAGTTCCAGCCCGAACGGCGTGGGCGCAGCTGGATCAACACCATCGCTGAGCAGCGCATCACCATAGGCGAAGACGTGAAGGATGGTCCCAGCTTACAGCCCTTGTTGCAGGACGCGGAATGGCTGGCGGGTGCCTACCGCCGGGCCCGGGCCAGGACCATTGCTAAGACCCGGGTGGCGGATCTTCCCGAGCGCTTGCCCTGGTCGCTGGAACAGATTCTGGCAGCGGATTTTTTTCCGCAAGGGGAGGTGGCGGAAGGCAGTAGGAGTCGAACTTACGAGGGAGCGTCTGACGCCCCCCACCGGGTTTGAAGCCCGGCCCCATCACCGGATGAGTATGCCTTCCTTGGTACGTGATCGCACGTGACGCTGTCACGCCTTAGTGTAGGCCCAGACCGCCTGTGGCCTGACCATGTGGACGTTTCCTACGCGGCGAGTATAGCCGACCCGATCAAAGAACTCCAAGACCTGTATGGCCCGCTTGCGACCCAGTGCGGTCGCGTCGCGGAACGACGCAGCCTGTACTTCAGGCAGCGTGGCGATTAGCTGCGCCAGTTCAGCCACGCGTGCCGGATGATAGAACAGGTCAGGAACGATCTGGCTGATCTCGCCGCTCTTCGATAACTTCAACAGCAGCTTGCGCACGCCCGCTTCCGGCAGCGCATGGGTGCGCGACAGGTCACGCACCCACGGTGGGTCGTAGCGGCCCGCGTGCAGCGATGCCAGCAGCAACGCCGCCTGTTCCTGCTCGGCGGCGCTCAGCTCCACGCTGTGCGACGGCAGGTGCAGGCTGCGCCCGCGCTGGTGTAGCTGCTGGCGCGCCAGCAGCGTGTCGATCAGGCGGCTCCACAGGCGGTCCTCCATATCCGGTGCTACGATGCGCTTCAGGCGCCACAGCTCCGGCCCCGGATCGTCTGGCGCGCGCGCATGGTAGTCGGCTAGCCCGGTCAGGATGCGGGCTTCCAGCGCGTCTAGCGCGGCGCCGGTAATCAGCAGACTATCGCCGCCGGGCAGGGCGATGCGCTCGGCATCGTCGCTCAGCGCCAGATGTTCGGCCGGCAGTTGCGACAAGCGCGTCAGCGTCGAGGCGCGCAGGCCGCTCGGGCTGCGTGCCAGCAGTGCGCCGATATCGTCACTGGCGAGGTAATCGGCCAGCGCCTGCAACCAATCTTGCCGCGCCGCGCTGCGTCGTTTGCGCGCCGGGCCAAATGGATCGAGCACCACGCCGCCGCCAATGGTGGCCGTGGCCTGCGCGTTACGAATCACGAAGCGGTCGCCGGGCACCGCATGGACCGGTGCATCGAGCACCAGTTGCACGCGGGCAGTTTGACCCGGCACCAGCGCAGCGCCTTCCATCAGCACCAGATTGGCCGTGTGATGCGCCGCACCCAGATGCACGTGCAGCGGCGACCATGGTTTCAGGGTCTGGCCGCCGTCGGTGCTCAGCGTCAGTTCGACGTCGATGCGTTCCGAACATTCGGCCAGCGCTGGCGCAACGATCCAGCTGCCCCGTGCGATGTCGTCCTTGCTGGCGCCACTCAGGTTTAGCGCCAGCCGCTGGCCAGCCACGCCAACTTCTGCGGCACGGTTTTGCGCATGGATGCTGCGCACCCGCACTTGCTGTTCGCCGGGCGCCAGTTGCAACGTGTCGCCCACCTGCACCCGGCCGGCCAGCGCGGTACCGGTGACGATGGTGCCTTGTCCGGTCAGCGTGAAGACTCGGTCTACGCCGAGCCGGAACAAGCGCTGTTCATCGCGTGCGTGGCCGGGCAGGGTGCCGGCCACCTGCGACAGATGCGCCAGCAACGCTGCCACGCCGCTGTCGCCAGCGGCGGTGGCGTTGGTGCGGAATAGCGGCGCGTCAGCAAGGTCGGTGCCTGCCAACAGGGCGTGGATGTCTGCTTCCACCTGCGCCAGTCGTGCCGCGTCGGCGCGGTCGGTCTTGGTCAGCGCGACGGCGCCGCGCCGCACACCCAGCAGACGCAGGATGGACAGGTGCTCTAGCGTTTGCGGCATGATGCCGTCGTCGGCGGCAATCACCAGTAACGCGTAGTCGATGCCGGTCACGCCGGCCGCCATGGTGCGGATGAATTTCTCGTGGCCGGGCACGTCGATCACGCCAAGGATGTCGCCATTCGCCAGTGGCACATAGGCATACCCAAGTTCGATCGAGATGCCGCGCTGCTTCTCTTCCTTCAGGCGATCAGTATCGACCCCGGTCAGGGCGCGCGTCAGCGTGGTTTTGCCATGGTCGATATGGCCTGCGGTGCCGACGATCATGCGGCGTGCAGCAGCGCAAGCTGTTCGATGAAGCGTGGCTGCTGGTGCTGGTCAAGGCAGCGCAGGTCCAGCCACAGCGCGTCCTGCGCGATGCGGCCGATGACCGGCATGGGCAAGCCACGCAGGCGCTGCTCCAAGCTGCCGAGCGGGTTGCTGACGCGTGCCGCCTGCGCTTTGGCCGAAGCCCGGATCACGATACCGTGGCTGTGCAACTGGTCGACCGGCAAAGCGCCGCTGCCGATCTGGCTTAGCATGGCTTCGTCGCGTACGTCGTAGTGTTCGCCCAGCGCCTGTTGTAGCAACGGCAGCAGTTCCTGCGCTTGCGCGCGCATGGCCAGCGCGGGCCGGGTCAGCAGGCGCAGTGTGGTCAGGCGTTCCGGCAGCAGGTCGGGGGCGCGGTAGAGGGCCAGCACCGGCTCCAGCGCCGCCAGCGTCAGTTTGCCGACCCGCAGCGCGCGTTTCAGCGGGTTGCGTTTGATGCGGGCGATCAGATCAGCGCGCCCGACGATGATGCCGCATTGCGGCCCGCCCAGCAGCTTGTCGCCGCTGAAGGTGACCAGATCGGCGCCGGCGGCGATAGTCTCGCGCACCGTGGTTTCATGTGGCAGACCGTATTGTTCCAGATCGACCAGCGTGCCGCTGCCCAGATCGACGGCGGTTGGAATCTGGTGACTGCGTGCCAGCGGCACCAGCTCCGGCAGCTCGACACTCTTGGTGAAGCCGGTGATGGCGTAGTTACTGCAATGGACCTTCATCATCAGCGCCGTCTGCGGCCCGGCAGCTTCTGCATAATCCTTCAAATGGGTGCGGTTGGTGCTGCCCACTTCGCGCAGCGTGGCGCCGGCGCGGGTCATGATGTCGGGGATGCGGAAGGCGCCGCCGATTTCCACCAGTTCGCCGCGCGAGACGATTACTTCGCGCCCCTGCGCCAGCGTGTTCAGCATCAGCAGCACGGCGGCCGCGTTGTTGTTGACGATGGTGGCCGCTTCCGCGCCCGTCAATTCCAGCAGCAGCTGTTCGACCAGATCATCGCGGTCGCCACGCTTCCCGGTGTCGATATCCCATTCCAGATTCATCGGCCAGCGCAGCGCTTCGGCCACTGCCTGCACGGCACTGTCGGGCAGCAGCGCGCGTCCCAGATTGGTGTGCAGTACGGTGCCAGTCAGGTTAAATACGGGGCGCAGATTGGAGCGGTTGCGCTGCGCCAGTTGCTGGCCCAGCGCCGCCAGCAAGGCGGGCAGGCTGGTATCGGCGGCGGCACCGCCGAGCAGTTGCGTGCGCAGCACGGCCAGCAAGCTGCGTGCCGCCTGCAAGGTCTGCTCGCGGCCATAGTTTGCGATCAGCGGCTGACAGGCGGCGTCACTCAGTAGCAGGTGTACCGCAGGCAGATGGATGCTGCGTGTATTCATTCGGCCTTGAACCACAGCAGGGGATTGCCGCTGGCGCGGGCGTAACCGGCCTCGGTCACCAGCACGTCCAGCATCAGGCTGGCCAGATCGTCGGCCAGCGGCTCGACGTTATAGTCATGCTCCTGGTTGAAGATCTTGCGATAGGTATGGCAATCGTCGCAGGTTTCCGCGCGCGCCACCTTCTTCGGATCATTCGCCTTGTTCGGCAATTTGTCGTCCTTGGCCGCCACGGGGTCGAACGGCGCAGCATCGGCCGCGTCCA
>JBGSBQ010000397.1:0-4299 GCA_041730475.1 Sphingomonadaceae bacterium | reverse complement strand
AAGCGGTGGCGCTGGTGGTCGATTTTGACGAGGATACGGCCTTGCAAGTGGTGTTGCAGGCGCGCCCGGAGATTTATGCCAAGGGCGGCGATTACCAGATGGACGCGATCCCGGAAGGGCAGGCCGTGCTGGCCTATGGCGGGCAGGCAGTGGCGATTGACTTTGAGCACGACCGCTCGACCACCAAGTTGCTGACCAAGGTACGCGCGCAGCAGGGCTGAACCCATAGGTTAGCCCTGCTGGCAACTCAGGCGCCGCCGGCGTAGCCGTTCTGGCGCCACGCTTCGAACACCACCACGGCCACGGTGTTGGACAGGTTCAGGCTGCGGTTATCGGGCCGCATGGGCAGGCGGATGCGCTGGGCCGGCGGGAACGATGCGCGCAGGGCCGGGTCCAGGCCGCGGGTTTCGGAGCCGAACACGAACACATCACCGGGGCGGAAGGCGGCGTCGGCGAACGGCGCCGAGCCGTGCGTGGTCAGCGCGAACATGCGGGCCGGGTCGGGCTGCAATTCGGCAAGGAACGCTTCCCAGTTCTGGTGCACTTTCATTTGCGCGTATTCGTGATAGTCGAGGCCCGCGCGTTTCAGCTTGGAATCTTCGAGCGGGAAGCCGAGCGGCTCGATCAGGTGCAGCTGGGCGCCGGTGTTGGCGCACAGGCGTATGACATTGCCGGTGTTGGGCGGAATCTCGGGGTTGACCAGTACGACGTGAAACACATGCTTCTCCTGTTGAATTAATGGGGTGGCGTGCGCGCAAACACCAGGTTGCTCACACGCGCCGCGCCGTAGCGCTTTAACGTTGCTGCCAGTTCATTCAGCGTCTGGCCGCTGGTCATTACATCATCGACGATGCCGACGTGGCGGCCGGCCACCAGTGCTGCATCGCTGAGCGTGAATGCATGGGCGATGTTGGCGCGCCGCTCGGCCGGCGCCACGCTGCTTTGCGCCAGTGTCTCATGGACCCGCGCCGCCAGCCGCGGATACAGCGGGACACCCAGCGCGCGCGCTAGCGGGCGAGCGATTTCCAGCGCCTGGTTGAAGCCGCGTTCGGTCAGCCGCTGCGCCCCCAATGGTACTGGGCACAGCAACGCAGGCAGGACCAGAGCGGGGCGCTGCAGCACGGCGTCGCGCAACAGCTCGGCCAGCAGCGGCGCCAGCGCCAGCCGGTGGCCGAATTTCAGTTGCAACACCAGCTGGTCCAGTGGCAGCGCGTAATCACAGGCCACTACGGTAGCGTCAAACGCCGGCGGCTGGCGCAAACAGGCGCCGCACAGCGTCTCTACGGCCGGGCTCGTGTCTGAATGGCAGACCTGACCCCGGTTTTTAGCCGGGGCGACGGGGTTGGCGCAGCGCGGGCAGCGCGCCTCTGGCTGACGGAAGAACTGGGTCCGGCAGGGGCCGCACAGGGCGCCGTCGCAGGCCGCGCCGCACAGCGCGCAGGCGCCCGGCAGCGCGGCGCGCAGCAGGGCTTGCAGCAGTCGTCTGGGGGCGCCTGGCATCGCAAATGGCCTCAACCATGTACACTGCCGACATTATCGCATTTCATACGACTGTCCCATGCAAGCCCCTGCAAAACCTCCTAAATTGAGCGCGCCGATCGAGCTGGCGCGCGTGCGCCGTGCCTTTTCTCGCCCGCAACGGGTGGCCCCGTCCGATTTCCTGCGGCGCGAAGTGGCGTCGCGCATGTTCGAACGGCTGGAACTGATCAAACTGGCGCCGCAGCGCGTGCTCGATGCCGGTTGCGGTGAAGGTGCTGATTTGCCATTGTTGCAAAAAACTTATCCGGCGGCCCAGATCCTCGGCCTCGACGGTGCCGCGGCCATGCTGGCGGCGGCGCGCGCGGCCGGCCATGTGGGCAAAACCTCGTCGCTGGGTCAGCTGATGAGCAAGCTGTTGCCGGCCAAGGCCGGCATCGACCTGCTGTGCGCCGACTTTGCCGAGCTGCCGCTGGGACCGGGTACGCTGGATCTGGTCTGGTCGAATCTGGCGCTGCACTGGCATCCGCAACCGGACCGGGTGTTCGCCGAGTGGCGCCGCGCGCTGCGGGTCGATAGCCTGCTGATGTTTTCCTGCTTTGGCCCGGATACCTTGCGCGAACTGCGCGAGGTGTTCGCCGATGTGGATCTGTCGCCACACGCGCTACCCTTTGTCGACATGCACGATTTCGGCGATCAGCTGGTAGAAGTTGGCTTTTCGACACCGGTACTGGACATGGAGACCATCACCGTCACCTACGCGACGCCGCAAGCCTTGCTGGCCGATGTGCGCGCGCTGGGCGGCAATCCGCTGGCCACGCAACGCCGCGGCCTGATGGGCAAAGCCGCATGGAGCAAGGCGCTGACGGGGTTGGAGCGCTATCGCCGTAGCGACGGCAAGCTGGGTCTGACGTTTGAAATTATCTACGGCCATGCGTTCCGGCCGGCGCCGCGCGTCACCTCCAAAGGGGAAGCGATCATCCGTTTTGACTTGCCGCGCAAGCCGCGCTGAGCCTGTAACTTTCCCCTACGGAAAGTGGAATTGCGCTTGATGAAACGGGAACTTGTTCATATAATCGGACACTAATTTTGTCATCATTGCATCTTGTAAGCATTAATAAGCCGACAAGAAACCGACGAAGAACTAGCATCGCGATCGCAACGTGTCCGCTGTCCAGATACCTGTGATCAAGCACCGGAACGGCACTTGATAGTAATATCTGGGCGGTTCCGGGGAACTCAAGGTCCCGCTGTGGTCCTCGTGAAAAATTTTTCACGCGGAGCCGGCATGGGGCCTGATGGTGTTTATGGAGCGGCGGCGGTTCAGTTGATCGAATTCCGGCGCCGTTTAAAAAAATTCTAATTTTTTTGGGTGGTTGGGGATAACATGAAACATGCAAAGCGACTTCAATCGTTGATGCTCGGGTTGGCGTTGACAGCGGCCGGTCTCCCATCGTGGGCGGCGGACACTGCAGCGGCAGCAACGGGCACCTACGCGGCGGCGACCGGCGGTACCGGCGGTCCGACCGTCCATGAACTGAACCTGCAACCACCTGCGACGCAGATTGCGTCCGAAATCTACAGCCTGCACACCTGGATGATGATCGTTTGCCTGGTGATCTTCGTCGCTGTGTTCGGCGTGATGTTCTACTCGATCTTCAAACACCGCAAGTCGCTCGGTCACAAACCAGCCACCTTCCACGAATCCACCGCCGTCGAAATCGCCTGGACCGTGGTACCGTTCCTGATCGTCATCGGCATGGCGCTGCCTGCGACCCGTACCGTGGTCGGCATGAAAGACACGTCGAACGCCGACATCACCATCAAGGTCACCGGCATGCAGTGGAAATGGGGCTATGACTACATCAAGGGCGACGGTGAAGGGATTGCCTTCCTGTCCAACCTGGCCACCCCGCGCGCCGCCGTCGGTTCGCCCGGCGTGGAGCCGACCGCCGCCCGCAGCGAGACCTATCTGATGGAAGTCGATCAGGAAGTCGTGGTGCCAGTGAATAAGAAAATCCGCCTGATTACCACCGCCAACGATGTGATCCACTCGTGGTCGATCCCGGCCTTCGGCGTCAAGCAGGATGCGATTCCGGGCTTCGTGCGCGACACCTGGTTCAAGGCTGAGCACACCGGTACCTACCGTGGTTACTGCTCCGAGCTGTGCGGCAAGGAACACGCGTTCATGCCGATCGTCGTGAAAGTCGTCACCGATGACGAGTACAAAGTCTGGGTCGATGGCAAGAAGAAGGAAATGGCCGCACTGGCTGATGATCCGAACAAGACCTGGACCATCGATGAACTGAAAACCAAGGGCGAAAAAGTCTATAACACCAACTGCGTGGTGTGCCACCAGGCCAACGGCAAGGGCGTCCCGGGTGCGTTCGCCGCACTGGACGGCTCGGCCGTGGTGACCGGTCCGAAGGCCGAGCAGATCAATGTCCTGCTGAACGGCAAGAAGAGCGGCAAGTATCCGAGCGAAATGCCAGCATGGAAGCAATTGTCCGATACCGACATCGCGGCTGTGATCACCTACACCCGCAACAACTGGTCGAACCAGGCCGCCGAAAACATCGTTCAACCAGCCGAAGTCGTGGCTGCACGTAAGTAATCAGGAGCATCACAATGAGCACAAGCACTCTCGATCACGCCCACGATCACGCCCATGACCACGCGCACGACCATCCGCACGGATTGTCGCGCTGGCTGTTTGCGACCAACCACAAGGATATCGGTACGCTGTATCTGTGGTTCTCCTTCATCATGCTGATGTCCGGCGGCGTGCTGGCACTGATGATCCGCACCGAGCTGTTCAAGCCG
>JBGSBQ010000396.1:0-4312 GCA_041730475.1 Sphingomonadaceae bacterium | reverse complement strand
TAACTTAGCGGCATTAGCGACTGGCGGGAACCTGCCAGCACCGGGGCGATCAAAGTCAGAGTGCCGCGACAGGTCAGCGGTTTTCCGGCGGTGCGCTGGCGGGCACGGTGGGCGGCTCGGCCGGCTTGCCGGGCGCGCCTTCAGGTCCGGCCGGGCCGGGTGGCCCCGGAACCGGGACCGGGACTGGGACGGCAATGGTGGCCGGCGCTTCTACCTGGGGCGCTGGGTTATTAACAGTTTTTTCGCAGGCGCTCAGGCTTAGGGCCGTGATGACTGCGAGCAGCAGTGGATATTTCATGATGCTTTCCTCATTAGAAAAAGGGCCGTTAGCGGCCGGAGTGGGTGTGTTGCCTGACTAGCTTAGGCCAGTGGGCGGCACGCATCCGTGCGTGAGCGCACACAGGGCGGCGCCGCAGCTTTCCCTTTTTTTAGAGTTCTCGATTTATGTTCGATGTCGCACAGACTTGCGGCGCGACGCCCGGCATTCTTGAGTCAGATCTCGGCAATTTCGTTATAAGGAGTGGTCAAATGCACGCAATCAGACAGCCTCATCATCTTGTTCAGCATGAGATGAAAGCAATGCAGTCGGAACAACGCGAAACCAGTACCAAGCTGGCGCTGGTCGACCGGCCGGCGCCATCGATCCCGCTGGATCGCAAGCCCTGTTTGTCGATGGCGCCGATTGAGCGGGTACGCTCGACCTCGGCCACGCTGCGGCGCATCGAAAATATGCAGAAGCTGATCGGTGAATTGTCCATGCACGAAATGCTGGCCGATGAGATCGCGTGGTTCCTGAAGTTTTCACCGTCGGGCGCGCGCAAATACATCCGCGACCTGCGTGAGGCGGGCGTGATCGAACTGGCACGCTACATCGAGGGCACGGCCACCTATCTGGGCAAGGCGGTGTACCAGCTGACGCCCGATCCGGAGCGCGTCAAAGCCTTCCTGGCCGCCATTGTGCAGCCCAAGCGGGAAGGCGCGCCACCGCGTAAGGAACGGCCCGGCATCCGCGAACAGAACATGGCCGGCGCCGGCCGCCATTTCCACATTCTGGCCGACGATACCCATTATGCGATCCGGGTCAACCGGGGGCCGGTGCAGCGCGATCCGCTGGTGGCGGCCCTGTTCGGCATGCCGGAATCGCAGCAGAAGCAGGAGCCCTGAGCCGGGGGCCTGGTCCGGCTTGCTATTTCCTGTTCCTGTAAGAAAATGATTGAAATGTCAGCGAGGTGCCCCACCTTGTACGGACTGCACATTTCAAGGGAACACGCGGCATATGGAAATCTTGCTCTGGATAGCTGTGACCGCGCTGGCGATCGCGCTGCCGCTGTACCTGCCGCGCTGGCGGTTGCAGCGGGTGTTGGCCCGGCCGTTGCCGGCTGCTGCACAGGACGTGCTGCTGCGCCGCGTACCGGTGTATCGCCGCATGGCACCGGCGTTGCAGCAGCAATTGCAGCGGCTGGTCGTGCAGTTTCTACACGAGAAGCAATTCATCGGCTGTGACGGACTGCAGATTACGGACGAGATTGCCGTGACCATCGCCGGCCAGGCCTGTCTGCTATTGTTGAACCGGCCCAGCAAGGTGTACCCGGCGCTGCACACCATCCTCGTGTACCCGGGCGCCTTTGTGGCGCAGAGGCCGGAAGTGGGGCCGGGCGGCGTGGTGACGCCGGGCCGCAAGACCATGCTCGGTGAGTCCTGGGATGATGGGCGCGTGGTGCTGTCGTGGGACGACGTTGAGCGCGGCGCCCATGACTGGACCGATGGCCAGAATGTGGTGTTGCATGAATTTGCGCACCAGCTTGACAGTGAATCGGGCCGGGCTAACGGTGCGCCCTATCTGGGCCATCCGAACAGCTATCGGCACTGGTCGGAAGTACTATCGCGTGATTTCAATAATCTGCGCGTGCATGCAATGTACCGCCAGCACAGCGTGATGGACCATTACGGTGCCACCAGCCCGGCCGAGTTTTTCGCGGTGGCCACGGAAACCTTCTTTGAAAAGCCATGGCAGATGGCAGAACATCACGCCGAGCTGTACCAGGAATTCCGCCAGTATTACCGGGTCGATCCCCGCGAATGGCAGCCGCAGCCGCAGCCGCAGCCGCAGTCATCACTGCCAGTGCCGCCAGCACCGGCTGTCGCGCCCGTCAGTTTCGCTTACCACGGCTGGTAATCAGTGTTCCGGACGTATCCACAGCGTCATCTTGTGGCCGCTTTGGGTTTCGATGTCGCGCACGTGCTGGATCATGCGCGCCTCCAGGACATGGTCGGCGGTCAGCAACATCATGCCGTCGCGATTGACCAGATCGCGTGCCAGTACCATGCCGGGCCGCAGTTCGCTCGATAGCCTGGCGACGCCGGCCTCAATGCCGGGCGCGCACTGGCCCGGCACCACCGACAGAAAGGCTTGCACGACGTCCGGATCGTAGCGCTTGCCGCTCGACTCAAGGATCAGCGCGTGTGCTTCTTCCGGGTGCAGCTGGCGCTGGACGACGGCGCCCTGCTGCAGGCTGAAGTAGTCAACCGCCAGCGCCAGAATGCGCGCGCCGAGTGGAATGGCGGGCCCTGATTTGCCGAAGGGGAAACCTTTGCCGTCAAAGCGTTCCAGCTGGGCCCGCAGGATGGCGGCACTGCCGTGCAAATCCTCCAGCGGCGTCAGCAGCTCTTCGGCGCGCTGCGGGTGCTGGCGGTAGAGCGCCAGCTGTTCGCCATGCATGGCCGTCAGCGGCAGCGTCAGCATGGCATCACTGAAACCGATCTTGCCGATATCATGCAGCAGGCCGGCGATAAACACTTGCTGTACCGCCTGACTGTCCAGTCCCAGCTTGACGGCTAGCTGGCGCGCCAGTTCCGCCACCTGACGGCTGTGGCCGGGCACATAATGGCCGCGCATTTCGACCATGCAGGACAGGACCTTGATGGTGGTGATGAAATTGTGTTTGAGTTTGTCATTCGCCGCCACCGCCAGTTCATGTTCCTTGCGCAATTGCTGGGTGCGAGCTTCGACCTGGGCTTCGAGACTGGCGTTCAGCGTGCGCAGTTGCTCGTTCTGGTCGCGCGTCAGCGTCAGCAGCGCCTGTTTTTCGCGCTCGAGCTGGCGTCGTTCCAGCGCATGTTGCACCACCAGCAGCAGCTCCGGTGCGTGCCACGGCGTGGTGATGTAACGCGAGATATCGCCATTGTTGATGGCCGTTTGCAGCGAGGCGCTATCGGCGTGGCCGGTCAGCAGCAGGCGCAGCGGGGCGGGCCAGCGCTGGCGTACCCGGGTCAGCAGCGTGATGCCGTCGACGTCGGGCAGGGTACGTCCGCACAGGATCAGGTCTGGTAGCTCCTGCTCCAGTTGCGCCTGCGCGTCGGCGCCACTGCCGGCGCCCAGCACCCGGTAGCCGTGCGCCTGCAACAGCTGGCGCAGCTCGTCCAGGATGGCGGGTTGCGCTTCCACACACAGCAGCGTGGCGCCGGGGGGCGCCTGCAGGGACAGATCGGCGGTTGGTGTCATGGGATCCTCATGGCGATGGCAGCGGTGCGGCCGGATTGTTGCTTCATAGTATAGGCTGGACGCTGTTGCATCCGCGCCGAATTTGGCGCTGGCGTGTGGCTTGCATGTGCATTTTGCTGGACGTCATCCCGGGCTTTCGGGTACTGTCCAAATCAACACCTGTCACACAATGCTAACGAGTATTGATCAAGGGGACGCGGTTATGACACAGGCTTGGGTAGTGCTCACTCGCCCGGATGGGCGCGATGTGGCGGCCCCGTCGGAGGCCCAGCTGGCCGCCGCACTGACCGACGTCTATAGCGGGAGCGTGCCGGGGCCGGACGGCAGCCCCGGCAGTGCAGTGTTGCGCTTTGGCTACGACGACGGCCTGATGTACCAGGTGGAGGTGTCGAGTGGCGGCGAGGTGCAGTTCGAGGAGTGGTCGGATCGCGACTGCGAAATTGCGCTGGCCAGTCCGCGCAAGATGTCGCACTTGGCGCAGGCTGATGCGCTGCAACTGTGGCGCTGGCTGGCGCAGCGTCAGGTGGCCAAGATCCGCGCCCAGGACTGGGCGCCCTGAGCTGCGGTTCGGGGCAGGGCCGCATGCCGTTGAGTTAAAGTGCCGTAGCGTGCGCTTGCACCCCAAGACAAGACCTGGGGTCAGACGGGGACGCCGAGTCCCGCCGGGTCTGACCCCGGCTTTGCGTCGGTGGGGTTTGCCAGCAGATCTGCGCCCTAACTTAACGGCATTAGGGGTAGACCCGGCGGGACTCGGCGTCCCCGTCTGACCCCAGGGTTACGCCGGTGGGGGGCGACGGAATTTGTCAGCCG
>JBGSBQ010000395.1:0-4276 GCA_041730475.1 Sphingomonadaceae bacterium | reverse complement strand
ACAGCGATGGATACAGGTCATGTCCGCCGATCACAGCGAACTCCTGCGGTGCCGGTGGCAGCAGTGCAAACGAACCGCCATGGGTGGCGCAATACGGGCAGTGCTCGAGGGTATGCTGCAAGCTGTCCTTGACCGGCTGCTGCGTGCCATCGGCGCTCGCAACCAGCTTGGTGCCGGTCGCGGTACAGACTTCCAGCCAGCTGCTGCCCCGCTCTCCCAACGCCAGTGCATGCGATATCGACGGCGCCAGCGCGCTGAACAGGATGGCCAGTGCGGCGATCCAAAGCGTGAAGCGGCGACGATACGAAGAAGATAACATGCCAGAATTATAAATGAAAACAGCCCTACAGCGAAGGCCTGGATGCCGTCCTTCCCGCGCAGGCGGGAATCCCTACGCCGTCCCTGTGCCAGCGTTGCATGGACACCCTGCAGCAGCGAAACAGTCTACAGCAGCGCCCCCAGCTCAACCTGCACTTTCAGCAAGGCCGGCAAGCAGCGCTCCACAATCTCACCCAGCGGTACCCGCGACGCATGGACACTGATATTCATCGCCGCCACAATCTCATTGCGGAAATTACGCAACGGCACCGCGATGGCCCGCAGCCCCAGTTCCAGTTCCTGATCAACCACCGCATAGCCCTGTGTGCGCACCCGCCCGATCTCCTGCGCCAGCCTGACCTTGTCGGTGATGGTGTACTCCGTCAGCGCTTCAAGGTGCGCTTGCTCGACGCAGGCCAGCATCTGCGCCTCCGGCAAACTTGCCAGCATCACGCGGCCATTCGCGGTGCAGCAGGCTGGCACGCGGGTGCCCGGTTGCAGCGTCACGGACACCACACGGCCCGCACTGACGGCCGCCACACAGACCAGCTCATCGCCTTCCAGCACCCCGGCCGATGCCGCCTCGCCCAGCGAGTACGCAAGCCGGTACAACAGTGGCTGTACGATGCGCGGCAAGCGCGCCGAATGCAAATAGGACTGGCCTAGCCGCAGTACCATCGGCGTCAACGAAAACAGCTTGTTCTCGTGCCGCATATAACCCAGATGCGTCAGCGTGATCAGATAGCGGCGCGCCGCCGCCCGCGTCAGGCCGGTGCGCTCGGCCACGTCGGCGATGCTCAGGCGACTGCGCTCCTGATCGAAAGCGGTAATCACCTGCAAACCTTTTTCAAGGCCAGCGACCATGTCGCGTTTGTCGGGAGTGGTGTGGTCAGCGTCCATACAGCAGAAAATTGATGATTTGTGCGATATGCGCACAAAATGTGCGCACAGCGAATATAGCACGACATGGCTATCTTGTGACGACTGCCGCCCTTGCCTACCATCTGTGCATCCCACCCGCATCACATATAAGGAGACTGCTGTGAAATTCGATGCTGTTGACGCCGGTACTTATCCGGAACTGATCTTCCCTTCCTACAAGTCCACCGCCAAGCGCGGCCCGACGCAAGCGCCGCTGCGCATTGCTGCAGCCGTGCCGACCGAGCAGAACCTGATTGTTGCCCCGCGCATCCTGTTGCCGAATGATATGGACCTGACCGCACAAGGCGACGCCGAACCACTGGGCGAAAAAATCGTCGTCACCGGCCGCGTGGTCGATGAAGACGGCAAACCGGTGCGCAACTCGCTGCTGGAAGTGTGGCAGTGCAACGCCGCCGGCCGCTATCGCCACAAGAAAGACCAGCACCACGCGCCGCTGGACCCGAACTTCCACGGCTGGGGCAAGATGATGACCGATGACGATGGCCGCTATCGCTTCGTCACCATCAAACCCGGTCCTTACCCGTGGGGCAATCACGACAAGGCGTGGCGCCCGGCCCACATCCACTTTTCGCTGTTCGGCAATGTGTATGCGCAGCGCCTGGTCACGCAGATGTACTTCCCTAACGATCCGCTGTTCGACTTTGACCCCATCTTCCAGAGCATTCCTGACGCCGCAGCGCGCCAGCGCCTGATCTCGCGTTTCAGCCTCGAACACACGGTGGGCGCTGAAATGCTGGGCTACGAATTCGACATCGTCCTGCGCGGCCGCAACGCCACGCCTACCGGAATCTAAGGAGCATCGACCATGAGCAACATCACCACCTCGCAAACCGTCGGCCCATTCCCGCACGCCGCCTGGCAATGGGCGGCCGACCTGACCGCCGCCGACCGCCTGCAAACCACTGCCGCCACGCTGACCATCAGCGGCATCGTCTACGATGGTGACGGCGTCCCGATCAGCGATGCGCAAGTCGAAGCGTGGCAGCCGGCCGCAGCCGAAGCAGAACAGGCCCAAGCCCTGCCCGGCTTCCGCCGCGTCCCCAGTGGCGAACAGGGTGAATTCAGCCTGCGCCTGTCGGACGTAGCGCGTCCGGCGGGCGAGCCGGTGACCTATGTCACGATCTTTGCCCGGGGTCTGGTCAAGCACCAGTTCAGCGCAATTTTCCTTGAAGATGCGCCGGATCTGGCACAATCGGCGATACTCGAACAGGTACCCGCCAGCCGCCGTGCCACGCTGATTGCGCGCCGCACCGGCCCGGCCCAATATCAATGGGACATCCACCTGCAAGGCGCGCAAGAAACCGCCTTCTTCGACTTTGAATAAATCACACCAGGAGTGCCTGTGAGTGCAGCAATCTTTGACAGCTTCCTGAGCACCGGCGACATGATCGCCGTGTTTGACGACACGGCCATCGTGCAAGCCATGCTGGATTTTGAACGGACTCTGTCCAAGGCGCAGGCGCATCAGGGGCTGCTGCCGGCAGCGGCGGCGCAAGCCATCGCCGCCGCCTGCCGGGTCGAGTTATACGACCTGCCCGCATTGATCAGCGCCGGCCGCCGCGCCGGTAGCCTGGCCATCCCGCTGGTCAAGGAACTGACCCGGCTGGTGGCGATCCACGACACCGAGGCCGCCAGTAAAGTTCACTGGGGCAGCACCAGTCAGGACGTAATCGACAGTGCGATGGTGCTGGTCACCCGCGACGCCCTGCAATTGCTGGATGATGGCCTGCACGATCTGTGCGGCCATTTGCTGCAATTGGCCGAACAACACCTGGCCACGCCAGTGCTGGCACGCACGCTGATGCAACCGGCGCAAGTCACCAGTTTCGGTTTCAAGCTGGCCGGCTGGCTGGCGCCGCTGGTGCGCGCGCGCGCGCGCCTGCGCAGTTGCGCCGCGCAAGCGCTGCAACTGCAACTGGGTGGCGCGGTCGGCACACTGGCCGTGATGGGCGAGCAAGGCGACGCCGTGGTGCGCCATGTGGCCGCCGAACTGCAACTGAAAGCTCCGCTCGCAACTTGGCATACGCAGCGTGATGAGTGGGTCCGGCTCGGCCTCGAAGTGGCGGTGCTGACCGGCAGTCTGGGCAAGCTGGCGACCGACCTCAGTCTGATGGCGCAAGGTGAAATCGGCGAACTGGCCGAGCCCTCGGGACAGGGCCGTGGCGGCTCCTCCGCCATGCCACACAAACGCAATCCGGTATCGGCGATGATTGCGCTGGCCGCTGCCGGTCGCACCCCGCAGCATGCCGCCGCGCTGCTGGCCAATATGGGCCAACAGCACGAACGTGGACTCGGCAACTGGCAGGCCGAATTGGCCGAGTGGCCGGGCCTGTTCCTCAGCGCCCACGGCGCATTGCAGGCGCTGAATGACGCCATCGCCAGCCTGCAGGTAGATACCCAGCGCATGCGCCGCAATATCGACGCCTTGCAAGGACTGGTATTTGCCGAAGCGGCATCGGCGTGGTTGGCGGGCGTGATTGGCCGGCCAGCGGCGCACGCCTTGCTGGAACGGTTGAGCGGCGTCGCCATCAGCAGCGGCCGGCAACTGGCCGAGGTGTTGGCCGAAGCAGTAGAAGCCGATGCCAGCCTGCGCCAACAGATCGACCTGAGCCAATTACACACGCTGTTCGACCCGGTCGCCGCCACCCAGCCAGCGCAGCACTGCGCCGGGCGCCAACTGGCGCAACTACGCGACGACATCGCGGGCTTGAACGCCACCTACTCTTTTCACCAGACCCTGACAACATGAGCTACGATCCCATCGACCACGACTTCGAACGTGGTTTGCACAACCGCCGCACCATCCTGGGCGACGCCTGGGTAGATAAGTCGCTGGCCGGCGCCACCAACTTCAATGCCGATTTCCAGAACCTGATCACCCGCTTTGCCTGGAACGAAATCTGGGGCCGCCCCGGCCTTCCTGCGCAAACCCGGCGCGCCATCGTGCTGTCGATCACCATTGCGCTGGGCCGCTGGGAAGAATTCGACCTGCACGTGCGGGCCGCGCTGCTGAGTG
>JBGSBQ010000394.1:0-4321 GCA_041730475.1 Sphingomonadaceae bacterium | reverse complement strand
GATGACCTGGCTGCCAAGATAACAGAGCTGTACAAGCAGGACCCCAACATTAAGGGCCTGATCCTCGACCTGCGCAATGACCCGGGCGGCGTGCTGCAAGGCGCGATTGGTGTCGCTGCGGCGTTCCTGCCCAAGGATGCGGCGATCGTCTCGACCAATGGCCAGCTGCCCGATTCCAAGCAAATCTTCTACGGCCGCCCTGAATATTATGCGCTGCGCGGCGACAACGATGCGCTGGCCAAGCTGCCGGAAGCGATCAAGAAAGTGCCGATGGCGGTGCTGGTCAACACCGGCTCGGCCTCGGCCTCGGAAATCGTGGCCGGCGCACTGCAGGACTACAAGCGCGCCGCCATCATCGGCAGCCAGACCTTTGGCAAGGGCTCGGTGCAAACCATCCGCCAGCTGTCCGCCGACACCGCCGTCAAGCTAACCACGGCCCGCTATTACACGCCGAACGGGCGCTCGATCCAGGCCAAGGGCATCCTGCCGGATCTGGCCGTGGACGAGAATGCCGATGGCGACGGCCTGAACGCGCTGCGCACCCGCGAAGCGGACCTCGACAAGCATCTGGCCAACGACCGCGATCAGGAAGGCGCCAAGTCGAACCGCGACGAACTGGAAGAGCAACTGCGGCTGGTGGCGCTGGAGAAGAAGCGCAAGCCGCTGGAATACGGCAGCAGCGACGATTTCCAGCTGGCGCAGGCACTGAATCACCTGAAGGGCTTGCCGGTGCAGCTGGCCAAGGCCGAGACCAAGGTGGTGCAGGCCGACGGGCCGGGCCTGAAAAAGGACATGGCCAAGAAGTAAGGACTTCGCAACCTCCCGAAGAAACCGGCGCAAGCCGGTTTTTTCATGGGCCGCCGCGTGCGCCTGTGGGGGCCGGGCTCTAGCAGAAATTCCGCTGGCGCCGCCGCCATTGTGTAGAATTTGCTGATTATCGGCGTCAGACCGTTATTTAATTAGAAAGCTTAACTATGAAACAAGCCGTCATCAGCGGTACCGGCCTCTATACGCCAGCAGAATCGATCTCGAACGAAGAGTTGGTCGCCTGCTTCAACGCGTATGCCGAACACTATAACGCCGAGCACGCCGACGCGATCGCGGCCGGCAGCGTCACGGCACTGGAACTGTCCAGCGTCGGCTTCATCGAAAAAGCCTCCGGCATCAAATCGCGCTTCGTGATGGAAAAGTCCGGCATCCTCGACCCGGCCCGCATGGTGTCGCGCATCCCCGAGCGCGCCGATGACGAACTGTCGCTGCAGGCCGAAATCTGCGTCGCCGCCGCGCGTCAGGCGATGGACCAGGCCGGCCGCAGCGCCGCCGACATCGACATGGTACTGGTGGCCTGCTCGAACATGCAGCGCGGCTACCCGGCGATGGCGGTTGAAGTGCAGTCCGCGCTCGGCATCGACGGCTATGGCTTCGACATGAACGTGGCCTGCTCGTCGGCCACCTTCGGCATCCAGACCGCAGTGGCCGCCGTGCAGAGCGGCCAAGCGCGTGCCGTGCTGGTATTGAATCCCGAAATCACCAGCGGCCACCTGAACTGGCGCGACCGCGACAGCCACTTCATCTTCGGCGATGCCTGCACCGCGATGATCATCGAAGCGGCCGACACGGCCAGCGGCCCGCACCGCTTTGAAATTCTGGAGACCAAGCTGAAGACCAGCTTCTCCAACAACATCCGCAACAACTTTGGTTTCCTGAACCGCTTCGACGAAAGCGGCATCGGCCAGCCGGACAAGCTGTTTCGCCAGCAGGGCCGCAAGGTGTTCAAGGATGTGTGCCCGATGGCCGCCGAGATGATCAAGACCACCATCGCCGGCGCCGGTCTGGAAGTGCCACAGGTCAGCCGCTACTGGCTGCACCAGGCCAACCTGAACATGAACTTGCTGATCAGCCGCATGGTGCTGGGGCGCGACGCCGAAGCCCACGAAGCACCGGTGATCCTCGACACCTACGCCAACACCTCGTCGGCCGGTTCCATCATCGCCTTCCACAAATACTCGGACGACCTGGCCCCCGGCCAGCTGGGCGTGATCTGCTCGTTCGGCGCCGGCTACTCGATCGGCTGCGTGGTGGTACGGCGGGTCTAAAGGGTGATGCCGAGATCACAGTCAGCTGATCGGATGGCTGTGCTGTTAAGGCGCAGATTGGCTCGCAAACCCCAGCGGCAGAAAGCCGGGGTCAGACCCGGCGGGTCTGACCCCAGGTCTCGTCCTGGGGTCCAAGCGCGCGCTGCGACACGCTAACTGAACGGCATTACCGCATCTGGTGCAGATTTTTCGTGCCGATGCCCCAACCATGCTCCGCGTCCAATTGAGGTGCCGTGTGCTAGGCTGACCCCAGGTCTCGTCCTGGGGTGCAAGCGCGCGCTGCGACACGCTAACTGAACGGCATTACCGCATAGGGCACAGATTTTTCGTGCCGAAGCCCCGACCATGCTCCGCTTCCAATTAAGGCGCCGTGTGCTACGCTGACGCCTGTTCATGGATCAAGACAGGAGTTTCCCGCGCATGCCCCACAATATCAGCCTGATTACCACCATCGCTGCCGCACTCGGCTTCGGCCTGCTGTTCGGCTATCTGGCCACCCGTTTGAAACTGCCAGCGCTGGTCGGCTATCTGGCGGCCGGCATCATCATCGGCCCGGCCACGCCGGGCTTTGTCGCCGATACCGCGCTGGCCGGCCAGCTGGCCGAAATCGGCGTGATGCTGATGATGTTCGGCGTTGGCCTGCATTTCTCCCTCGACGACCTATGGAACGTGCGGCGCATTGCGCTGCCCGGTGCGGTGCTGCAAATCGGCGTCGCCACGGCGTTCGGCATGGGACTGGCGCACTGGTGGGGCTGGAGTCTGGGCGGCGGACTGGTGTTCGGGCTGGCGCTATCAGTGGCCAGTACCGTGGTGCTGCTGCGGGCGCTGGAGGAACGCGGCATCCTCGATAGCCTGAACGGCCGCATCGCGGTCGGCTGGCTAGTGGTCGAAGATCTGGTGACGGTGCTGGTACTGGTGCTGCTGCCTGCGCTGGCCGGTTCACTGGGCGGCAGCAATGCCGACGCCCACGGCGCCGCCGACGCCAGCCTGTGGCACACGCTGGCGCTGACGCTGGGGCAGGTCGGCGCCTTCATCGTGCTGATGCTGGTAGTCGGGCGCAAGCTGTTCCCGTGGATTTTATGGCAGGTGGCGCGCACCGGCTCGCGCGAGCTGTTCACGCTGTGCGTGATCGCCGCCGCCGTCGGCATCGCGTATGCGTCGACCCACTACTTCGGCGTCTCGTTCGCACTGGGTGCCTTCTTCGCCGGCATGGTGCTGCGTGAATCGGAACTGGCGCACCGCGCCGCCGAAGAATCGCTGCCACTGCGCGATGCGTTCGCGGTGCTGTTCTTTGTCTCGGTCGGCATGCTGTTCGAGCCGTCCATTCTGGTCGAGCAGCCGCTGAAGGTGCTGGCGGTGGTGGCGATCGTCGTAATCGGCAAGTCGCTGGCGGCCTTTGTGCTGGTGCTGCTGCTGCGCTATCCGGCCAAGACGGCGCTGATGGTATCAGCCAGTCTGGCGCAAATCGGCGAATTCTCCTTCATTCTGGCGGCGCTGGGCTTGTCGCTGCACCTGATGCCGGTCGAGGGTCAGAGCCTGATACTGGCCGGGGCCATCATCTCGATCGCCGTCAATCCGCTGGTATTCCTCGCGACCCAGCCGCTGGAACGCTGGCTGGGCCGCAATCCGGGTTTGGCGGCGAAATTCGAGCGGCCGGCCGATCCGCTGGCCGAACTGCCACAGTCGGTGCCGCAGGAGCATCTGGCCGGGCATGTGGTGCTGGTCGGGTATGGCCGGGTCGGAAGCCGGATTGCGCTGACCTTGCAACAGCAGGGCATCGCCTATGTGGTGGCGGAGCAGAACCGCGAAGTGGTCGACCAGCTGCGCAAGGACGGCGTGCATGCGGTGGCCGGGAATGCCGGCGAACCGGCGGTGCTGATTCAGGCCCACGTGGCGCGCGCCCGCATGCTGGTGATTGCGACGCCCGATACCTTCCACGTGCGCGCCATGATCGAAACGGCGCGCGCGCTGAATCCTACGATCCAGACCGTGGTGCGCACCCACAGCGATGAAGAGGCCGAACTGCTGCGCGGCGAACGTGCCGGGCAGGTGTTTATCGGCGAGCAGGAGCTGGCCAAGGGCATGGGCGAGTTTGTGCTCGGCCATTACCGCGACGGCCACCACTAAATCGTCGTTACCCCCCCCGCGGGGACCAATAAAGGAAGTGTGGAACCACAGAGCAAGGGTTGCCCCCCGCGCGGGGACGACCGGGAGCGGGGCGACAC
>JBGSBQ010000393.1:0-4326 GCA_041730475.1 Sphingomonadaceae bacterium | reverse complement strand
TCCATTGGCCAACCAGGACTGGATGCACGCCGTACTCCTGCGCGATCTCCGTCACCGCCTTCACTCCGCGCACCGCCTCAAGGCCCACCTTGCCCTTGAACTCCGCCGTATGCACTCGCCGTTTTTTACCTTCACTCATTTGCTGTCATCCTTTCACGGACCACAGCTTAAACCATCGTCTCAAATTCGGGATCCACTATAAAGCCCCATGGCTTTCCCCTGATTAAATCTAGCGGTGGCAATTCTGGGAAGTCGTCAAACTCAAACGTATGACTGGTCATGGCCGGGCCATGCAAGCCCAGATCTGTCAACGACACCTCCAACAGCTCCGCCAGGCATATCGCGTTGGCCGGATGGTTGATCCACCAGACACGCTGCCCTTTGTCCAAACTGCCTATTTTGGCTGCCAAGGAGCGCGCTGAAACTGTCCACTGAGTATCTGGAAAATTAGCTAGCAATGCTCTTGCAACCTCACCATCTGACTTGAAATTCGAATATTTTTGAGCGGTCCGTACAGGACCGGGCATGCTTGTTGGCTTTGCCATAGGAAATCATTTCTTTGTAGGGTGCCTGATGTGCAGAACCATACCGGAGCCAAGGATTTAATGCATCTACTAATGCATCGATGCACGCTCGATGCATGTAAATTGCAATGGCACGAAATTCGGCTCAGACTTCATTACATCGAACAGCTTGACTGATTCGAGTCGGTACAAATGCTTACTCTCATTTGTACATGGCAACTCAAGAGTGAATTTTCTGGAGATTTGTCATGCGTAACTTCTTTTCTATCAATGCGACTTCAACGCCCCCAAATGGCCCCAGCCAGGTACCTGGACATAAGTCCGGAAATCATCGAGGCAACAACCCACCGAAGCGATAAGCAGAACGAGCAACACCGGGTTTGCCGCTGGCAACCCGGCGCCGCGAAAAAATTTTCCGCAAAACATACTCCGATGATGGTGCTGCACCATTTTTGACGCTCAACATTTGAAAGAAGAAAGCATGAAAACGAAAGCCGTAAAGTCGCCAGCACTAGTACCAGCGATCAAAGTCACTCCAGCAGCTGCACGCCGGATTCAAAGCGCTGTCGCAATAACAAACGACGGCAAGATTCCAAAGGGCAGCTATGTCACAAGAATCCAGAGTGCCGTCGACAAGCGAAGCAAGCCGTAGCCGTTGGCGCGCATTTTGGTCAGGACGGCTTGCACTTGATGTTTCTGAACGGACTTGAACGCGATATTTGGAATTGCTGTTTGCCAGCGTTTCATGTGAATGAACGCATTTTAGAAGCCTCCAGCATTTTCGCGTGTTGCAAGAAATTCCGTGATCGCATCATGCACGGTTACAGGTCTTTCGCCTTCGCAAACAACAGCTTTAACCGCTTCGCGTTCCCATTTTCGAACAAGCATCTCGGTAAGCTTTTTGTCGGTCGTCTGGGTTGACCGGCTGAACATCACACCTTTAAGCATTTTGCGCCAGTACCATGCGCCGTTTCGAAGAATTAATGCCATTTGCGTTCTTCCAAAATGCAGCACTGCCGACGCGCAAAAACGCGCAAAAAACGCGCAAAAAACAAGGGAGCACGCGTATAAAAACAGTATTGCTGAGGTCTTGGAGGATGTATTTTTTTTGATAAAAAATCAATAAAAGAGTGGTCGTCGTAACAGTGCAGGGATCGTGACGATCAGCCCTGTAAGAGAAAATGGAAGAGAGAATATAGTTTAAGCGGTTCCGATGGCATGAACGACGCGGACGGCGAAACCCGTGATTTTAATGTGGGTAGCTGTGCGCCGCCGGCCGTTCTGCTTCGGCACCATGCGGCACTCGGTCGCGTTTGGTAGTAAGCTTGTCCTTGTGGCCACGAGGTCGGCGGCCTTCTACTACGGGGAAACGATTGTGGAATACAAGGACTATTATCAGACGCTAGGTTTGCAAAAGACCGCGACGGAAGATGAAATCAAGAAGGCCTACCGCAAGCTGGTGCGCAAATACCACCCGGATGTCAGCAAGGAAAAAGATGCGCAGCAGAAAACCCAGGAGCTGAACGAGGCCTATGGGGTGCTGGGCGATGCCGAAAAACGCGCGGCCTATGATGAATTGGGACGGGGCCAGCAATACCGCGCCGGGCAGGAATTCCGCCCGCCGCCGGACTGGGGGCGCGGCTTCGGCGGCGCGCCCGGTAACGGCGGCGGCGCCGACCACAGTGATTTTTTCGCCGACCTGTTCGCCAATCTGGGCGGTGGCGGCCGTCGCCGTCAGGCCCCGACCCGCGGCGAGGATAGCCATGCCAGCATCAACATCGCGCTGGCCGATGCCTATCACGGCGCTACCCGCACCATCACGCTGCAGATTTCCGAGCGCGATGCGCAGGAGCGCATCACCACCCGCGAGCGTACGCTGAGCGTCAACATCCCCAAGGGCGTCACGGCCGGTCAGCAACTGCGGCTGGGCGGGCAGGGCCATCCGGGGGCTGCCGGTCCCGGCGACCTGTATCTGGAGATCCAGTTCACGCCCGATCCACGCTACCGCGTTGATGGCCGCGACGTGTTCGAGACGGTACCGGTGACGCCGTGGGAGCTGGCGCTGGGCGGCGACATCAATGTGCCGACCCCGTCCGGTACCGTGACGGTGACAGTGCCGTCCGGTTCGCAGACCGGGCGCAAGCTGCGCCTGCGCGGGCGTGGCATCCCGGCGACCACGCCGGGCGCCCTGTACCTGTTGCTGGAGGTGGTGCTGCCACCGGCCACCAGCGCCAAGGGCAAGGAACTGTATCAAACCATGGCGCGCGAGCTGGCGTTCAATCCGCGTGCGGGAGCTTGAGTGATGAATCAGACGATGATCGTGGAAGGGGTGCTGCTGGAGGAAGCAGCATTAACGCTGGACGAACTGGCGCAGGCCTGCGCGGTGGAGCCGGAATGGGTGGTGCAGCATGTGCGTACCGGCATCCTGCTGGACAGTGCGCCGGAAGAAATCACTGTGTGGCGGTTTACCAGCGCCGATCTGGTGCGGGCCCGCCGGCTGCGCCAGATCGAGCGCGATTTCGACGCCAATGATGACGTGGCGGCGCTGGTGGTCGACCTGTCAGAAGAAATCCGCCGCCTGCGGCGCAAGCTGCAGACGGCTGGCGTCAGCCTGTAATCAGCCCGGCAGGTCGGGTGCCATGCGCAGCCGTTCTGTCAGCGGCTGGTGCAGCGTGCCAAGGATGCCGGGCACCGTTTCCGGACGGCGGTCGTAGTCGGGCACGCTGACGTCGGGACGGGCCAGATTGAGGAACTGCTGCATCAGCCACTGACCGGCTGGTCCCGGTTCTTCGTCGCCGCGGTGGATCACATACAGCGGGAAGCTGAACGAGCTGCCTTCGTTGATGTCGAGCTGCACCAGCCGACCCGCTTCCAGGTCCCATTGCACATGCTCGATCGGCATATTGCCCCAGCCGATGCCGCTGCGCAGCAGCGCGTGCTTGGAGCTGAGGTCGCCCAGCCGCCAGTCGCGCAGGGCCAGCACGCCAAAGTCCTGACCCTTGGTCAGCGTACTGCGGTCCGTCAGCACCAGCTGGGTATGCTCGCGCAGGACGGCGCTGGGGATCTTGCCGTCGATCTTGGCCAGCGGATGCGCGGGCGAGGCCACCGGCACCATGGTGACAAAGCCGCAGCTCTGGCGTTCGATGGTGTCCGGCATGCCCGGCATCCAGCCGCTGATGCCGATGTGGCTAATGCGGTTGACCACCAGCTCCGTCACCGCGCCCAGCGCCTCGGTGCGCAGCCGCATCGCTACGCTGGGGAATTCTTGCTGGAACGCTTGCAGGATGCGCACCAGTTCGCAGGTCGAGAACATCACGTCCACCACCAGTGACACTTCCGCTTCCAGCCCGGACGACAGTGCTTTGGCCCGCGAGCGCATGCTGTCGACCTTGAGCGACACGGCGCGGGCGTCGGCCAGCAGCGCCTTGCCGGCCTCGGTCAGCATGGGGCGGCGCTTGCTGCGGTCCAGCAGCTCGACATTCAGCTGCTCCTCCAGATTGGCAATGGTGTAACTGATCACCGACTGGGTACGGTGCAGTGCCCGCGCCGCGTGAGCAAAGCCGCCATGGTCGATGACGGCGATGAAAACACGGAGCTGGTCGAGTGAGGGATGGCCGGGGTCGCGCATGATGATGTTCTGCTAATTCTATCGATGAAATCGATGCAATCTATCCAAATTTCGGGTATTTCGTCGATATTAAACCTGTCCTAAGATAGTTGCAATCAAACTTCTTTCAAAAGGATTTCATCATGGCAAACGTTCTTCACAAAATAGGCGACATTCCGCGACATTGACTCATGT
>JBGSBQ010000392.1:0-4346 GCA_041730475.1 Sphingomonadaceae bacterium | reverse complement strand
GGGACATGCTTCGCTTAGGTGAAAAGATTGCATTTATGTCTAAAGAGACCGATGCAGATTTTGTCACCTTCTTTACCCAGTTTGATTTCCCGCACTATGATTATTTCGTGAAATCTGCAGCATGGTTTACAGAAAACAAAGATGAGCGACAAAGTGCTCTGCACATTGCTGGATTCTTCGTCAACGATTTGATGTTGAAGGCGCCTATCGGAACCGTGGGAATATTACGAAATAATTTCTCTACAGCTACGTATCGTTGGTCAAAGAATAGTTTGGCCGAACACCAGTTGGCTACCATTACTTTTAGCCGTAAGTCGCTTGCGCTAATAGATCAGAATCTAGTATCTCGTTTCGATTCCATATTGCCCGTGGCGATTTCCGCCGTCGAGACGCGGATATCCTCGAAGTTGGCGTGCACGTCGCCGATAATGCTGTGCAGGTTGATGTTGGACTGGCGCAGCGCGGCCTGCAGCTGGCCGACCTCGTTGTCGTGGCGAATGTCGATGGCGGCCGTCAGGTCGCCGCCGGCCATGCAGCGCGCCATGTTCGTGGCGGCTTGCAGCGGCACGACGACGTTACCGTACAGGCTGCGGCACAGCGCACCGGCCCCCAGTCCGAATGCCAGCAAGGCAGCACTGAGCCAGCCAGTGTTGGCCGCGATGCTGGCCTCGTCCATGCTCAGCAGGCCTGCGGCCAGCAGCAGTGGCCCGCCACAGAGCAGTGCGGCGGCGATCGCCAACTGGCGCCGCAAGGACGTTTTCAGCAGCGTTTTCAGACTGGCCCCTATGCCGGTGCTGACACTACGGCCTTGCTGGATGCGCAGACGGCCCGGATTGCCTGCCTTGAATGAACGGTACAGCTCGTCGGCGGCGCGAATCTGTTCGCGCGATGGCTTGGTGCGGACCGACAGGTAGCCGGTTTGTTTGCCTTGTTCAATCACCGGGGTGACATTTGCCAGTACCCAGTAAAAGTCGCCGTTCTTGCAGCGGTTCTTGACGACACCGGCCCATGGCATGCCGCCCCGGATGGTGGCCCACAGGTCGGCGAAAGCCTCCACCGGCATGTCCGGGTGGCGCAGGATGTTCTGGGGCGCGCCGATCAGTTCCTCTTCGGTGAAGCCGCTGACCTCGATGAAGTAGGGATTGGCGTAGTTAATGTTACCTTGAAGATCGGTGCTGGAAACGATGGTTTTGTCATCGTGCATGACGTACTCGTTCTGAGTAACTGGGCCATTGTTGCGCAAAGTAGTTCCCTCTATGGCTGACTCATGAAATAATTGATTTTAGGAAATTATACTTAACCAATATAAAGATTGCAAATTTTGCAGATAGGGCGATTACACAAATCTGTGCGTAACGCCAGATGCTCCCCTCAATCCGTACTCAGTGGCAGCCATAGCGCGGCCCGCGTACCGCCTGGCCCATCGCTGTGCAACTCGATCTTCCCATGATGCAGTTCGGCTATTTCTTTGACCAGGCTGAGGCCCAGCCCGGTGCCCGGATGCGCGCCCGAGTCATCCGCGCGATAGAAGCGTTCGAAGGCTCGTGCTAACTGCTCCGGGTTCATGCCAATGCCGTGGTCTGCGATGATGATGGTGACATAGGGCTGGTATTCCAGCGTCGCCAGGCTGGTGCTGACGAGGATAGGCGCGCCGTTCGGGGAGAAGTTGCGGGCGTTTTCCAGCAGGTGCATCAGCGCATGCTGCAGCTTGGCCGGATCGATCAGCACCTTGACGTCGGCCACCGTGCTCAGCGTGACGGCGGCCTGTGGGTGCAGGCTGCTGAATTCCTGCAACGTCGCACCCAGCAACGTGGCCAGTGCGACCGATTCCAGCGTAAAGTCTAGTCCCTGACGCGCTTCCAGCCGGGCCAGATCGACCAGTTCATTGACTAGCTTGCTAAGGCGGCCCGCATGCTGGTGCACCGTCGCCAGCAATTCTGCACGTTGCTCTGAGTTAAACTCGCGCCGCAACAGCAGGTCAGTAAAGCCGAAAATGCTGACGATGGGCGTGCGCAGTTCATGCGCAGCCGTAGCCAGGAACTCGCTCTTCATGCGCTCCACCGCTTCCTCATGGGTAATGTCGCGCAGGCATAGCACCGAGGTGGGGCGGTCACTGCGGTTGCGGCGCAACTGCGCTTCGATCACGCGCCGCTGGGGGCGCAGCAGGTGCAGCCGGGCCCGCCAGTCCAGGCCGCGCTCGGTGGGCGCGGGCAGCGCGACGCATTGCTCGTCCGGCAGGCAGCGTGCCGTCAACTGGTGCCACACCACGCTCAATGGCGTATTGGCCGGCAGGTCGATGCCCTGCAAACCACTGATGCGCTCGAAGGTCGGGTTGGCAAACAGCAGACGGTCGCGCTGGTCGAACAGCACAAAGCCATCGGGGCTGAGGCTGAACACGGCGTCGAGTTGCTCAGTGCGGGTCACGATCAGTTCGGCGGCCGCGAGCTGTCCGCTGATGTCCGTCACGATGCAGACATAGTGCAGGGCCGGCACCTCAACGATGCGTCCGATCGACAGCGCAACGTCGGTCCGGAAGCGGCGTTGGCGCAGCGCATGATAGCCATGCTGTACCACGCGCAATGGGGCCCGCTGGCCCGCGTCGGCCATGAACAGGCGGGCCAGCGCAGGCGGCTCCAGCCCCGGGATCCAGTGGCCCACCGGCTGTTCCAGCAACTGCTCCAGCGGCACGCCGAAGAAATCCAGCGCCGCCAGGTTGGCCTTGCGGATACTGCCATCCGCATCCAGCCCGAGGATGGCTTCGGTGGCGGTATTCGACAGCGCTTCCAACTGCGCCAATTGGGAGGCGACCTGAGTGCTGGCGTGGTTCAGTGCTCGTTCCAGCTGATTCGCTTCAACACAGGCACGCGAATACGGGATTTGCTGGCCGATCTGGCGCGGCATCTGCTCGGCGAAGTGTGACAGGCGCCGGATCGGGCGTAAAGCCCGGTGCACGATGTAGCGCAGGCACAGGATCAGCAATGCCACCAGAGCGAGTGCTGTGGCCATCGATTCTTGCCATTCCTGCTGTAATTCCGCACTGCGCTGTTGCAAGCTGAGCTGGACCCGGACCCTGGCCAGGAGCCCGCTATTGCCGACGCTGATGTTGGTCCAGCTCTCGACCCGGTCCGCCGCGGCCGGGCTGCTGCCAGCGGCGTGCGGCAGCAGGCGCGCGCTACCGCCGACCAGCGAATGGGGCGCCATCGCAGCTTGGCTGACCTGTACCAGTGGCTTGCCGTCCGGGCGCACGACGGCGATGTCGAGGATGCCCGGTAGCAGCGCTGTATGGCGCAACGATGACTCGATGGCGGCAATGTCATTCAGGATCAGGGCATCGGTATTGTTGCTGGCCACCAGCCGGGCGACAGCATCCGACCAGGCGTGCGCCGATTGCAGCGTCTCTGCACTCAGACGCTGGTAGCTGAGCACGCCATAGGCACTGGTCAGCGCCAGCAGCACGCCGGCGCTGCCCCACAGGATAATGGTACTCAGGCGCTGCGCATAATGGCGCAGGGCACGCCAGCCGCACCGCGCTGATTTAGTCAGCGTTGACAACATAATGCTCGATGTGCAGTTTCAGCAGCGGCGCGTAGTCGCTGCGGTAGTCGGCCGCAACCGGGTGCGGCATGGCGATGGCCTGCATCAGCGGCTGTCCCGCCTCCGTGTTGGCGAAGTGCAGCAAGGTGTCGCTGAGCCGCTGGCGCGTCGCCAGCGGCACCCGGGGGTGGGCCGCAATCGGGTGCGGCGCCACTGCTGGCGTGCGCAGCAAGACGCGCAGTCTGGCCTTGACGTCCGCGGTTTCTGATTCAAACGTGGTGGCGACCACGCCGCATGCGGCCGAGTCGCCGGTCAGCACCTGGCGCAGCGCATTGCGGTGATTCTGTGCATAGTGGGCCTGGAAGCCCACATGGTGCTGGCGTTCCAGCAACGCCCGCAGGTACAGGCTGGCCGCGAAGGCGTTGGCCGAAGGGAAGGAGATGCGTTGTTGCTGCAGCTGTTCGATGCGGCTGACCGGTCCATCGGCTTGGGTCAGCAGCAGTCCCTCCAGCGCTCGCTTGTCATGCAGCAGTGGCTGATAGGCATGGCGCTCATGCGCCATCACCATATGGTAGGGATTCAGGTAGACGAAGTCGGCCTGGCCACGCAGGAATTCCACTTCAAATTTGGCGATGTCCGGATACAGCACCAGCTGGCAATCGATGCCAGCCTTGCCCAGCTGCTGCAGGATGGCCGACCAGTTACGCAGCAATTCCACCGGTGTCAGTTGCGGCACGATGGCGAAACGCCAGGGCCGGTCGGGCGATTCGAGCGGGGCCGCTTCGGTGTCGGATAAGAGCAGCGAGGCCAGG
>JBGSBQ010000391.1:0-4347 GCA_041730475.1 Sphingomonadaceae bacterium | reverse complement strand
AAGGCCGGTTTGGGCAAAGATGTCACCGATAAATTTTTAAGTGGTTTGCCCGGCATTCAAAAAGAAGGCTGCGATGGTTTGATCACCAGCGCGCGCTGGATCTTGCACCGCATGCCCAGCCAAACCCGCACGGTGTGCTTGGAGTTCTTCAATTTCAGTCATGGCAGCCATCAGGATCATCAGGCGCGCTGCAATATCGTGCGCGACATCGAACGCAGTGCCGGACGGCCAATCGCCATTCTGGCCGATCTGCAGGGGCCGAAGCTGCGCGTCGGCCAGTTCAAGGACGGCAAGGTGCAGCTGGCGGCAGGGCAGGAGTTCACGCTAGACCGTGACCCGGCTCCCGGCAATGCGCAGCGGGTGTGCCTGCCGCACCCGGAATTGTTCGAAGTGATCGGCGCCGGTCAGTCGCTGCTGCTCGATGACGGCAAGCTGCGGCTGGCGGTGCAGGGCAGTGATGGCCGCAGTATCCGCACCGTCGTGGTGACGGGCGGCGTGCTGTCCGACCGCAAGGGCGTCAACGTGCCTGATGTCTTGCTGCCGATACCGGCGCTGACGGCCAAGGACCTGCGTGACCTTGAGTTTGCGCTGGATATGGGCGCGGACTGGATTGCACTGTCGTTCGTGCAGCGCCCCGAGGATCTGGTGCAGGCCCGCGCCATCGTCGGCAAGCGCGCCGCGCTGCTGGCCAAGCTGGAAAAGCCGGCGGCGCTGGATGCGCTGGATGCCATCGTCGCGGTATCCGACGCCGTCATGGTCGCGCGTGGCGATCTGGGTGTGGAAGTGCCGCCGGAACGGGTGCCGGGCTTGCAGAAGCGCATCCTGCGCGCCTGTCGCCAGCATGGCAAACCTATCGTGATCGCCACTCAGATGCTGGAGTCGATGATTTCTGCACCGGTACCGACACGTGCCGAAGCATCGGATGTCGCCAGTGCGATTTATGATGGGGCGGACGCCGTCATGCTGTCAGCCGAATCGGCCAGCGGCGCCTATCCAGTCGAAGCGGTCGCCATCATGGATCGCATCATCTGCGAGGTGGAGAAGGACCCGCTATACCGCCAGATGATCGCCGCGCAAAATCAGGCGCCGCAGCCGAACAGCGGCGATGCGATCTGCTCGGCGCTGCGCGACGTGACCAGTATCGTCGGCGCGGTAGCGACGGTGACGTACACCAGTTCCGGCCATACCAGCTTGCGGGCTGCGCGTGAGCGCCCGACTGCGCCCATCCTGAGCATTACGCCGAACCTGTCGACGGCGCGTCAGCTGGCGCTGGTGTGGGGCGTCCATTCGACCGTCAGCGGCGAAGTGCGCAATGTTGATCGCATGGTCGCTGCCGCTTGTCAGGCCGCCTTGCGCGAAGGGTTTGGCCGGCCGGGCGACCAGATAGCGATTACTGCCGGGGTGCCCTTCGGCCAGCCTGGCAGTACCAACCTGCTGCGCATCGCCCAGATCTGGCCGACTGACGACGCCGTCGCAGCGTGACGGTGTGTGGCAACTGGTAAGCTGCCAGCTGCGTGGCGTGGCCCAGATCTACCTGCAAGAGTCGCCGCTGTTTGGGGCGGCGGTGCTGCTTGGACTGTATCTGACGCAGCCGGTGTTGGCGCTGGGATGCATGTTGGGTGGCGTATCCGCAACGGCCACGGCGTGGGTGCTGGGATTTCCGGATCAGGCGCGCGGGCAGGGGCTGTATAGCTTTAATGCGGCCTTGATCGGGGCCGGACTTTGCGCCGGATTCCAGCTTGATATCACGCTGGCGGCGTGGATAGTCATCTCCGGCGCGGTCACTGCGATGTTGAGCCGCCTGCTGGAGCACGCAGGGGTGACAGTACTGACTTCCCTGTTTGTGGGCGTCATCTGGTTGAGTGGCATCGCTGCACCGTGGCTGGGATTGCAGCCGGTCGCCCGTACTGGTGCGGGCGGCTGCTCCGCCGCGCCAGCCGAGTACCTGTTTTGTGTGGTGGGGCAGGTGAGCTACATAGGCTTTGGGCTGGAAACCGGGGCATGGCTGGCCTCCGCACTGGGTATGCTGGTGTGGATGGCGCTGGCCCGCCGCAACTGGGCGCCGGCGGAATCGATGCTAGCGGGCGGTGTACTGGGCTGGCTTGCCAGTAGCGTCGATCCGGCGCATGGCACCGGCATCGGCATCAATTGCGCGCTTACCATGCTGGCGCTGGCCAGCTTCGGCACGCCGTGGCACCAGCGCCTGCTGGGTGCCACGTGCTGCATCCTGTTTTGCCTTGCGGCGGGACAGGCTTACCTGACTTTGCCGTTCGTGCTGGCGACCTGGGTGGTGCTGTCGTTGCGCGGACGCTGGCGGTGGAACACCATCGGGCTGTAAGGTACGTTCGACGGCGGCAGGGAATTCAGGATGCCCGGCTTCATGGCGCCAACGACGTGCATTTCGCACGGCTTGCAATCAAAGCGTAACGTGTAGGTCTCGTCGCCGCTGACCAGTGTCATCGGCTCGGCCTTGACCTGACCCTGCACGCCTTGCACACCCTTGGCCTGTTTCGGGCACAAGTTGAACGAGAAGCGCAGGCAGTGTTTGGTGATCATCAACGGCACTTCACCCGGTTCTTCATGCGCCTCGTACGCGGCGGCGATCAGCTGTACGCCATGCTTGGGGTAGAAGGCCCGCGCTTTCTCGTTGTAGACGTTGGCGAGGTAGCTCAGTTGGGTATCCGGATACACGGCTGGGGGTATCGCCGCTGCCTTGCGGCGCGGACGATCCCAAGCCGCCAGGCGGGCCGCTTCATGAGCGGCGATCGCATCGCGGCGCAGCGCGTTGATGGCGGCCGATGGCACAAACCATGGCTGCGACAGATCGAGTGCGATGCCGTCCGCTTCAAACATCGTGTTACCCAGCTTGCCCAGACTGGCGCGCAGCGCTGCATCGGCTTCCGCGGCCTGTTGCGCCGGTTGCAGAGCAAGCGTGGCATCGGTGCTGGTGGTAATGCCGTCTTCATCGCGCAGCGACAGGCGCAAGCCGCCGGTGTGCTCGCTCAGCGTCAGGTCGATCGCCACTTTGCGGTCCGACGATTTCTTTTGCAGCACGGCCTCCCAGTGGTGGTCGCGGTTGCGGTGGATCGCAGTGCCGGGCTTCAGGCCTGCCAGCGTGCGCATGTCTTCATTCGGGAACACGCGCCACAGCTGGCCTTCCTCCATGTCACCCAGCTTTTGTGCACGGTTGGCCTGAATGCCGACCGTGGTGCGCTTGTTCATATAGTTCAGGCCATCGCCATTTTCCATCGCTGCATTGGTGACGATGTCGAAGTGGTCATCGGCGAGTCGGCTGACGGTGCCCAGTTCCAGCCCCAGATATTTGGGCGAATCGAAAGCACCGATTTCTTCCTGACGGCCGTTGGCGAAATAGTCGGTATGGCCACGGTTGAAGTTCTTGTCGACGTCTGGCGTGAACAACACGCGGGTGCGGCCGCTGGCGGCGCGGGTAAATTCGGTGCGGCGTTCGAGGATCTCGTCCAGCAGCAGGCGATAGTGGGCGGTGATGTTCTTCACATAGCCCATATCCTTGTAGCGGCCCTCGATATTGAACGAGCGGATGCCGGCGTCGACCAGCGCTTCCAGGTTGCGGCTCTGATCATTGTCCTTCATCGACAGCAGGTGCTTGTCGTAGGCGACCACGCGGCCCTGCGCATCGCTCAGCGTGTACGGCAGGCGGCAGGCTTGCGAACAATCGCCGCGGTTGGCGCTGCGGCCGGTGTCGGCGTGCGAGATGTAACATTGGCCCGAATACGCCACGCACAGTGCGCCGTGGATGAAGTATTCCAGCGGCGTATCGACTTCGGAGCGGATCTTGCGGATTTGTTCAATCGTCAGCTCACGCGCAAGCACCAGCTGGGAGAAACCGACGTCGCCAAGGAATTTGGCCTTTTCAGTGGTGCGGATATCGCACTGGGTACTGGCGTGCAGCTGGATCGGCGGCAGGTCCATTTCGAGCAGGCCCATGTCCTGAACGATCAATGCGTCGACGCCAGCGTTGTACAACTGCCAGATCTGCTTGCGGGCCGCATCCAGTTCTGCATCGTGCAGGATGGTGTTCAGCGTGACGAAGATGCGCGAACGGTAGCGGTGGGCGAATTCCACCAGCGCCGAAATCTCCTCGATGGAGTTGCTAGCGTTATGGCGCGCGCCGAAGGCCGGACCACCGATGTAGACGGCGTCGGCGCCATGCAGAATGGCTTCGCGGCCGATTTCGGCGGTTTTGGCGGGCGCCAGCAGTTCGAGCTGGTGATCAAGCAGTGACATGATGGTATTCCTGGCTTCTTTTTCATTTATTAAAGGTTCGATTTTTTCAACAATAACCAAAACATCTATCAAAGGTTTAGC
>JBGSBQ010000390.1:0-4362 GCA_041730475.1 Sphingomonadaceae bacterium | reverse complement strand
CGGCGCCGCAGCAGCGGGCGCAACGGCAAACGGATCTGGCGCGCTCGCCTCCGGCAGGCGGGTCACCGGGGCTAAGGTAATCGCCTGCGGTGCCGCCAGCAAGGCCGCCGCTCCACTGACGCTGGCCCGGCGCGGCAACTGCGGGGCCGGCCGCGTGACGGCCGGCAGCGTCAGCCAGGTAATGCGCCGCTCGGACGCGCTGACGCCCGATGGCGCTCGCTCGGGGGCCGGCCACAACAGGAATGCCAGCCCATGCAGTCCTGCCAGCGCCAGCAGCAAGCTGCGCCGGCGCCAGGCCATCCTGCGGGCCACCCCGTAGGGCGGCGACAAATAGAGTTCGATGACAGGTCCCCTACATTCATATCCAGACCGGCGATTCTGCGGCCACGACTGCGACCGGTCAATCAATCGAACGGCCCAAATAAAAAAAGCCACCACAAGAGACCTTGGGTGGCTTCTGACGCTACTTGAACCGGATCAGCGTTTCTTGTCCGCAGCAACTTCGTCCGGGCGCATGCGGGCGGCCAGCTTGTCCAGCACGCCATTGACATATTTATGGCCATCGATGCCGCCGAACGACTTGGTCAGCTCGACCGCTTCGTTGATGACGACGCGGTACGGGATTTCCAGGTTGTTCTTCATCTCGAACGCACCGATCAGCAGCACGGCATGCTCGATCGGCGACAGTTCCGACACACCACGGTCAACCAGCGGCGCAAACGTCTCGCGCAGGGCGACCGAATCCTTGATCGCGCCGTACAGCAGCACGGTGAAGTGCTCGCCATCGGCCTTGTCGAAACCGTGGGCGGCACGAATGTTGTTGACGACGGTGGTCGCGTCCTCATTATTCAGCAGCCACTGGTACAAACCCTGCAGCGCGAACTCGCGCGCGCGGTGACGCGGCGTGCGGTTCTTGCTGGGGTTGGCGTGCAAATTTTTCTCTGTCATGGTTCTACCTGTTCTGTGTACGAAGGGGGCTTATTCGTCGTCGCCGTTGTCCTGGTTTAACTCTTCCAGGGCGATCGTCAAATTGGCCATTTCGACCGCCACGCGGGCGGCATCGGCACCCTTGACGGCCATGCGCACTTCAGCCTGTTCGTCATTCTCGGTGGTCAGGATCGCGTTGGCGATCGGGATGCCGTAATCGAGGCCGATACGGGTGATGCCGGCGCCCGATTCGTTCGAGACCAGCTCGAAGTGATAGGTCTCGCCGCGGATCACCGCGCCGAGCGCGATCAGGGCATCAAATTGCTGCGATTCAGCCATCTTTTGCAGCACCAGCGGGACTTCCAGCGCGCCCGGCACGGTCACGTGCAGCACGTCTTCTTCGGCCACGCCGAGGTGCTTCAGCTCGGCCAGACAGGCCGACAGCAGGCCGTGGCAGACATCTTCGTTAAAACGGGCTTGCACGATGCCGACGCGCAGACCATCGCCGGACAAATTGGTTTCGTAGCTTCCTACGGTCATGGCATGCCTCTTTTCTGTATGAATTGATAGGTGTTAGTGTAGTCGGTTTAGCACTGTTCAGGCTTGGCCATATAACCCGTCACTTCCAGGTTAAAGCCCGTCATCGACGGCATTTTACGCGGGCTGGCCAGCAGTTTCATCTTGCAGACACCGACATCGCGCAAAATTTGCGCACCAATGCCATAGCTGCGCAGATCCATGCTGGCGGCGCGGCCCTTCGGCTTGGTTTCCGGCTGACCCAGCGCCTGGAACTGGCCGATGAACTGCTCGGCCGTTTCTTCACAGTTCAGCAGCACGATGACGCCACTGTCCGCGCACTGTACCGCCGCCAGCGACGATGGCAGGTTCCACGAGTGCGTGGTTGCTTCCGATTCCAGCAGATCGAGGATGGACACCGGCTGGTGCACGCGCACCAGCGTTTCCACGCCCGGCTCGATGTGGCCGTGTACCAGCGCCAGGTGGGCCGAACCGCTCGGCTTGTCGCGGTAGGCGATCATGCGGAAATCCCCTTGCGCGGTGCGCAGCGGACGCTCGCCGATTTTCTCGACGATCGATTCGGTCCGGTTGCGGTAGTGGATCAGGTCGGCGATGGTGCCGATCTTCAGACCGTGTTCCTTGGCAAATTCCAGCAAGTCCGGCAGGCGCGCCATGCTGCCGTCGTCCTTCATGATCTCGCAGATCACGGACGCCGGCGTCAGGCCGGCCATCGCGGTCAGGTCGCAACCGGCTTCGGTGTGGCCAGCGCGCATCAGCACGCCGCCCTTGACGGCTTTCAGCGGGAAGATATGGCCCGGCTGCACGATGTCGCTCGGCTGGGTATCCTTGGCCACGGCCACCTGGATGGTCTTGGCGCGGTCGGCCGCCGAAATCCCGGTGGTCACGCCTTCTGCCGCTTCAATCGAGACCGTAAAATTGGTACCGAACGCGGTGCCATTGCGGGCCGACATCATGCCCAGGTTCAGATGGTCGCAACGCTCTTCGGTCAGCGTCAGGCAAACCAGGCCGCGGGCATGCTTGACCATGAAGTTGATCGCCTCGGGCGTGACGAAGTCCGCCGCGAGTACCAGATCACCCTCGTTTTCACGGTCTTCTTCATCGACCAGAATGACCATGCGGCCAGCGCGCAATTCGGCAACGATCTCTTCGGTGCTGGAAATAGACATTTTTTATCCTTAATAGCTGAGCTAGAACAATTCTTAACCCGCTATTTTAAAGGATTTAAGGCCGCAGGGCCGGAAACGCCACTTTTCTGTCAGCATTGAACACAGCAGCACCGTCCAAGCTGATACTTTCGACAATTTTCTTGCGGGATTTTCCGCGAAGTTCTGGGCTGTAGCATAATGCGAGGGCGTGCCTTAGCCAGGAAAGTCGATTGTGAAGAAACCTAGTTCCGAAACCGTCCCACCGATCCAACCCGATGCCAGCCAGGGCGCTTACCGTAGCGGCGTGGCGGCCCGTCTGGCCGGCCTGCCAGTTGAAACGCTGCGTGTCTGGGAGCGCCGTTATGGCATCTCGGCACCGCACCGTTCGGCCCACGGCCAGCGCCTGTACACGGCAGAACAAGTACAGCGGCTGGCACTGTTAAAACGCGTCGTCGATCAGGGTCATCCGATCGGCACCGTCGCCACGCTGACCTCGGCACGCCTGCTGGAACTGGCCGGCGCCGCCCCCGGCAAGCTGGCCGCGCTGGACGATGGGCGCCGCTATACGGTGGCGCTGGTGGGCGATGTACTGGGCCGGCGTATCGAAGGCGAAGCTGCCACGGCAGCACTGGAGATCGTGCGCAGTTGCAGCGCCCTCGGTGGCGCCGCCAAAGCCTTCGCCGGCGCGCACACCGAACTGCTGCTGGTCGAAGTGCCGGAACTGTCGTCGCACGCGATCCCGCTGATCACGGCCGCGCGTGATGCCGTCGCGGCGCGCGCCGTGGTGGTGATGTACCGCTTCTGCGACAGCGCCACCATCCGCATGCTGCGCTCGCACGGCTGTCTGGTCGCACGCGCGCCGTCGGAAGCGGGGGAAGTGATGACACTGTGCCGCACCGCACTGGCGTCGGCGCTGACCGGCCTGCCGCCGGCGGCCGTGACGGAACCGATCTTTGAAAATTCGGGCGTACCACCGCGCCGCCTGGATGATCACGCGCTGGCCCTGCTGACCACCACGCCCAACAACATCAACTGCGAATGCCCGCGCCATCTGGCCGATATCCTGCTGATGCTGGGCAGTTTTGAACGCTATAGTGCGCAGTGCGCGGCCCGCAATGACGAAGACGCAGCACTGCACCGGGAACTGGGAATTTCGGCCGGCCAGGCCCGCGTGATCATGGAAGCGTCACTCGAGCGGCTGGCCCGCCTCGAAGGCCTGCCACTGCCGCCGGGACTGGGCTGATCCGGCTCAGGCCCTGCTGGCGCGCTTAAGCAGTCGCATCAGGCCGCCCAGCAGCGGCAGCTTTTCATACAGTTCTTCTGCTACGTCCCAGTAATCGCGGTGCATGGCCACCTGCCCGCGGTCATCGAAGGCCAGATGGCTGGCGCCGCGCACCACCACCTCGCCGCGCCCCAGATGCCGCATATGGAAGCGGAATTCCCACGTCAGGAAGGCCTGCGTGCCCTGCTGCACCTGCTCCAGCACCACGAAACGCGGCGCCTGCACCTGCACGAACATGTGCTCGAAGATACGCACGATGGCGGCATGGCCGCGCACCTCATTGAACGGATCCTTGAAGCTGGCATCCGGCGCATATATGCTGCGCACCTGCGGCACGCTGGCCGCCTCCAGCGTTTCGTAGAAGCGCACCACGCGCTCCAGCGGCGAATTGCTGCTCATAGCCCCGTCACCTTATGCACCAGCCAGAAATAGCAACGATATGGCAGTAGCCGCATCAACCGCAAGGCATTG
>JBGSBQ010000389.1:0-4369 GCA_041730475.1 Sphingomonadaceae bacterium | reverse complement strand
TTGGCGTTGTGGATAAAGGGTTTGACAAAGTAGTATCAACTAAATTTACTCGAGCTAATGCAGTAGTGGAAGATGTAATCCGTGAATCCGCAGTAATATATTGCCCTAGTCGCTCGGATGTTACATATTTAGCATACTGCGAATCAAAGGCTTTTGAACTAACCTTAAATGTGTTTTGAATATCATTCATAATCTCAACTAAAACTGCTGGAATCGTTTTATCGGTCTTATGTGGGCTATCTTTACCATGTGGCTCAAAATATAATTCAGAGATTAATTTATTAACCGCCGGAAAGTTGCGGTTTAAATATCCGATGCCCTGAACAGGCTCCATCTCATCATGAGTGCCTATCGCTTTTGCCATCCCTGAATGAATGTCAGCAATATTATCCTCAATAACTTTATCGGTAAATTGGCTTATATTATTAAGTCCAACAAGTTTTGATGTTTTTCCAAAAAAGAAATTTTTAGCTATCCCACGCCCGGTATCATCAGCAAGAACCTGTTCAATAAAATCTTTATAGCTCGCAATCAAAATTGTTTTTTCAGTCTTATTTTCATCATCAGTACGCTCAATGATTTTTTGGTATTCAAGCACAAACTTTTGTTTAAGCACTTCTTGTTTACTACGATCCTTCTCTGCTTGACTATAATTTCTTCGATCAATATGAGTATTAAAAATTATTTTCTTACTATCAGTCGGATCTATTTTTGAGAGAACTCCAAGCTCAAGTTCTGCTTGGCTAAATTTATCTGAGTTATACTCAATCTTGCCATCGCTGGCTTTATAACGCTCCAGAATGTGCGATGGGATAAGCTCCATTACATCGTTAAGACTCTTAACGGTTTTTTGTCCAAGATCGGTTTCTTTATTCTCGACATGAGTATCTAGATGTTCACGAGATCTTTTTTTGTCTTCCTCTCGAAATTTCTTGAGCTCATGTGGTGGAGCATATATCGAGGCTTGTTGAGTAGCACTCATGCCGGCCGGCGCCGTTCAGCGTGCGCCAAGGGCTGCAGCAGGCGCGCTTCCAGCTGCCGGCCTTCCCCACCACCACCATCGGCTCCTTCCCGCAAACGGCGGCGATCCGCGCCAGCCGCGCGCGCCACAAGCGCGGCGAACTAGACAGCGCTGACTACCGGCGCCAGATGCTGGCCGAGATCGCCGACGCGGTGCGCCGCCAGGAAATATTGGGGCTGGATGTACTGGTGCATGGCGAGGCCGAGCGCAATGACATGGTCGAATACTTCGGCGAACAGCTGGCGGGCTTCGCCTTCACGCAAGGGGGCTGGGTCCAGTCCTACGGTTCGCGCTGCGTCAAGCCGCCCATCATTTACGGCGACGTCAGCCGTCCGGCGCCGATGACAGTGGACTGGACCGTGCAGGCGCAAGCGCTGACCAGCAAGCCGATGAAAGGCATGCTGACCGGTCCCGTCACCATCCTGCAATGGTCGTTCGTGCGCGACGACCAGCCACGCGCCAGCACCGCGCTGCAGATCGCGCTGGCGATCCGGGACGAAGTAGACGACCTGCAACAAGCCGGCATCGGCATCATCCAGATCGATGAACCGGCGGTGCGCGAAGGCTTGCCGCTGCGGCGCAGCCGCTGGCAGGCGTATCTGGACTGGGCCACCCGCGCGTTCCGGGTCAGCGCCAGCGTGGCGCAGGATGCGACTCAGATCCATACCCATATGTGCTACGCCGAGTTCAACGATATCCTGCCGCAGATCGCCGCCATGGATGCCGACGTGATCACCATCGAGACCAGCCGTTCCGACATGGAACTGCTGACCGGCTTCGGCCAGTTCCGCTACCCGAACCAGATCGGCCCCGGCGTCTACGACATCCACTCGCCGCGCGTGCCGGGCCGGGAGGAAATGGTGCGGCTGCTGCACAAAGCCAGCGCCGTGATCCCGCCAGCCCAGCTGTGGGTCAATCCCGACTGCGGCCTAAAAACCCGCGGCTGGCCGGAAACCGAGACGGCGCTGCGCAATATGGTGGCCGCCGCCCACCAGTTGCGCCGCGAACTGGCGATCTTCTAAGCGCTGACCCGGGCTGCGCGCGGCCCGATCCCGCACCAATGCTGGCGTTCGGATGCGCCAGCCCTCCCTTTTCCCCGCTTTCCACAGTAAAATGCTCGGGCCTGCGCATGCGCGCTGGGTGCAACCCTCTACCACAGTCGCCCATGTCCAAGAGCCTGTTTCAAAAGCCCATAGAAATCAAGATTTCCACCGTGGTCGCCGTCTCCGCCATCCTGTCGACTGCCGACCGGATCGCGCTCGATGCCGCGCTCAATGAAATGACCGGCGGCAGCACCGACTTTTTCGAAGACGACCTGACCGTCATCGATGTGGCCGCGCTGCCGGCCGGCTGCGAGCCGATCGACTGGGCCGGCATCATCGCGCTGCTGAAAAAATACCGGCTGAACCCGGTCGCCGTGCGCCATGCGCCGCCGCACCTCGCCGCCGAGATCGCCGCCCACGGCCTGACACTGGAAACGGCCAGCGCCAGCAAGCCGGCCGCCGAGCCGGCGCCAGCGCCCGTGCCAGCCCCGGTGGCGGTGAAAGCGCCGGCGCCCGTGCCGGAAGCGGCGACAGCGATCGTCAGCCCCGGCACCATGATCATCGACACCCCGGTCCGGGCCGGCCAGCGCATTTACGCGCGCGGCTGCGACCTGATCATCACCGCCGTGGTCAACAATGGCGCTGAAATCATTGCCGACGGCAGCATCCACGTCTACAACACGCTGAATGGCCGGGCCTTGGCCGGGGCCTCGGGGAATGCCGACGCGCGCATCTTCGCCTTGGACTTCTCGCCGGAGTTAGTGTCGATTGCCGGGGTTTACCGCACATTTGAAGACGGTTTCCCGGCCGAGTTCGCACGCAAGCCGGCGCAAATTCGCTTGATCGGCGACCGAATCGATATACTATCTGTCAATTCCGCAACCCGCGCTTGAACACGCATACCGTTTCAGCACACTAAAAAGGATTATTTGTGGCAAGAATTATTGTTGTAACGTCCGGCAAGGGCGGTGTCGGTAAGACGACTTCCAGCGCCAGCTTCTCGACTGGTCTGGCCCTGCGCGGCCACAAGACGGCGGTGATCGACTTCGACGTCGGCCTGCGTAATCTCGACCTGATCATGGGCTGCGAGCGCCGCGTGGTATACGACCTGATCAACGTGATCAACAAAGAAGCCTCGCTGACCCAGGCCCTGATCAAGGACAAGCACTGCGACAACCTGTTCATCCTGCCAGCGTCGCAAACGCGCGACAAAGATGCCTTGTCGGAAGATGGCGTGGAACAAGTGTTGCACGAGCTGATCAATATAGGCTTCGAGTACATCATCTGCGATTCGCCGGCCGGTATCGAGCATGGCGCGCTGATGGCGCTGACGTTTGCTGATGAAGCGATCATCGTCACCAATCCGGAAGTATCGTCGGTGCGCGATTCGGACCGCATCCTCGGCATCATCCAGGCCAAGTCGCGCCGGGCCCAGACCGGTGGCGAGCCGGTCAAGGAACACCTGCTGATCACGCGCTACTCGCCGAAGCGGGTGGAAGCAGACGAAATGCTGTCGTATCAGGACGTGCAGGAAATTCTGCGGATCCCGCTGATCGGCATTATTCCGGAATCCGAATCGGTGCTGCACGCATCGAACCAGGGCAATCCGGCGATCCACTTCAAGGGTACCGATGTTGCGGAAGCCTACGAAGATGTGGTGTCGCGCTTCCTCGGCCAGGAATTGCCGCTGCGGTTTACCACCTATGAAAAGCCCGGCCTGCTGCAGCGTATCTTTGGGAGCAAGTAATCATGGCCCTGCTTTCCTTCCTGTTCCCGCAAAAACCGAAGACCGCCACCGCGGCCAAGGAGCGGCTGCAGATCATCATCGCGCGCGAGCGTAACGGCCGCAGCGGGCCAGACTTCCTGCCCGCGCTGCACAAGGAATTGATCGAGGTGATCTCCAAGTACACCAAGGTCAACGCTGACGACATCAAGATCTCGCTGGACCGCCAGGGCAACCTCGAAGTCCTCGACGTCAACGTGGTGCTGCCAGACGCCTGAAGAAACGGGGATACCTCAGACCCTAGTGCCGTTAAGTTTAAGACGCTGATCGGCTGGCAAACCCCGCCGACGAAAGCCGGGGTCAGACCCGGCGGGACTCGGCGTCCCCGTCTGACCCCAGGTCTTGTCTTGGGGTGCAAGCGCACGCTACGGCACTTTTACTTAACGACATTAGGGCCAGACCCTAATGCCGCTAAGTTAAGGCGCAGATCTGCTGGCAAACCCCACCGACGCAAAGCCGGGGTGGCGACCCCCGGGTGGTAGCCCAGCTGGCGGTAAAGGGGGGAAGCGCCCCCGTCGGCAC
>JBGSBQ010000388.1:0-4377 GCA_041730475.1 Sphingomonadaceae bacterium | reverse complement strand
GCGGGCGCCACCCGCGGGGCGGGCCGCGGGGCCAGGGGGGGCTGGCCGGGATGGCAGCGCTGGCTGGGGGGTACGCGGGCCGCCTCGGCCGCCGCACAGCTATCATGGAAGGCCACGTTGTGGCGCAAGGCTGGGCGCGCGCCGCACGAGGGTCGGCAATACACGCCGGTGCTGCGCACCGAATACCAGAACACACCATCGGCCGCCGCCGCGCGCTGCTGGACTGCGGCCCAGCGCTGCTCGGCGCTGGCATATGGTTCCGGCGCGCCCGCCGGCAAAGGGGAAATCGCGTGGGCAGTGTGACTCATGGCCTGACTCCGGGAGGTGGACAATAGCGGCATGGTAGCGAGGCCCGGCCGGTGCCGCACTCCTGCTCTTGCTATTGAATTCAAAGCACATTGTACGGCCAAAATTGGTATAGACAGTCCTCCGGTCGATGCTAAAATGTCAGCACGACCGCCGCTCACTGGCGGGCCAATGGAGAATCTGTTTGGACGATCAAAGCCCGCAAGAACACACCCCTATCTTCCAGCGCATCAAGGACTATCTGCTGGCGCAGATTGCCGCCGGCACCTGGAAGGAAGGCGACGTGATTCCGTCCGAACAGGCGCTGGTCAAGCAGTTCGGCGTCTCGCGCATGACCGTCAACCGCGCCGTACGCGAAATGACGGCCGAGGGCGTGCTGACGCGGCGCCAGGGTTCGGGCACCTATGTGGCCCAGCAAAAATACCAGGCCACGCTGCTGGAGATCAAAAGCATCGCTGACGAGGTGCGCGCGCGCGGCCATGCGCACCGCAGCAGCCTGCAGTTGCTGGAAGCGGGCAAGGCCAGCGAACTGTTGGCCAAACAGTTCGACCTGCCGCCCGGCCACCAGCTGTTCCATTCCGTGATCGTCCATTTCGAAAACGGCGTCCCGATCCAGGTCGAGGACCGCTGGGTCAATCCGCTGTGCGCGCCCGACTACATGGTGCAGGACTTCGCCACCATCACACCGAATGAATACCTGATGAAGGCGGCCCCGCTGCAAGGGGCCGTGTACAGCATCGAAGCGATGGCCGCGCCGCGCGAGATCGCCGACATGCTGGCCATCGATACGCGCCAGCCTTGTCTGGTACTGAAGCGCCAGACCCGCTCGGCCGGCCAGGTGGCGTCGATCGCCACCATGTGGCATCCCGGTCACCGCTACCAGTTCGCCGGCAGCGTGCACTGACGGGCTGCTGCCGTCCGCCCGAAAGGAGTGACCGTGCCATCTTCGCGCCGCCTGCCTGCCCGTCCGCCGCTGCGTTGGCTGCAGCGCCGGCGCACGCGTCTGGCCGGCTGGCTGGCCGGACTGGCGTGCGGGCTGGCGGCCGGGCTGCCGGCGCAGGCGCTGGAAAAAATCACGCTGCAGCTGCGCTGGCAGCACCAGTTCCAGTTCGCCGGCTACTACGCGGCACAGGAACAGGGCTATTACCGCGAGGCCGGGCTGGAGGTGTCGCTGCTGGAAGCGCGCAGCGGCGTCGATCCGGTGCGCAGCGTGCTGGACGGCCGGGCCCAGTACGGCATCGGTGAAAGTGCGCTGCTGCTGTACCGCCAGCAGGGCGCGCCGCTGGTGGTGCTGGCACCGATCTTCCAGCACTCGGCTGCCGCGCTGCTGGTGCGCCTGGATGCGGACGGCAAGCCGCTGCCATGGGACGGCAGCCGCGCCATGCTCAGTCCCAACCAGCACGACGAGCTGTATGCGCTGCTGAAGAAGCTCGGCGCTGACCTGCAGCGCATGACGCTGCTGCCGCACAGTCACCGGGTCGACGACTTCATCGAAGGCCGGGTCGACCTGATGGCGGCCTATTCCACCGAAGAGCCATTCCTGCTGGAGCGTAGCCATCGCCGCTATGCGATGCTGACGCCACGCGCCTCGGGCATCGATTTTTATGGCGACAACCTGTACACCACCGAGAGCGAACTGCGCGAGCATCCGGCGCGCGCCGCCGCGATGCGTGCCGCCACGCTGCGCGGCTGGCGCTATGCGATGGCACATCCGGGCGAGATCGCGGACCTGATCCGGGCCCGCTATCCGGACCGCCACAGCCGCGAACACTTGCTGTATGAAGCGCGCCAGATGGTGCCGCTGCTGGCGCAAGACGTGATCGAGCCGGGCTACAACAACCCGCAGCGCTGGCGCGCCATCGCCGACACCTATGCCGACCTGGGCATGCTGCCGGCCGGCTATGCGCTGGACGGCTTCCTGTACCAGCCGGACAGCGCCTGGCCGCTGCAGCGCCATGCGCTGCCGGCGCTGGTCGGACTGGCCGCGCTGCTGGCACTGCTGGCGGCAGCAGCGCTGTGGCACAGCCGCCGCCTGCAGCGCCAGTTGCGCCAGCAAGCCGGCCAGCTTGAGCACGCGCAGCGCCTGGCCGGCATCGCGCTGGAGGGCTCGGGCGAAGGCGTGTGGGACTGGCAGGCGCGCCAGCACCGGATTGAGTTCTCGCCGCGCTACTGCGAATTGCTGGGTTACGCACCCGGCCAGTTCCAGCCCAGCGGCAGCGACTGGATCACGCATGTGCACCCGGACGACCGGCCCCGGGTAGCGCAGGAAATCGCCGCCCTCATGCGTGGTGACAGCCCGCTGCCGCAACTGGTCAGCAGCGAATTCCGGCTGCGCCGCCTGGATGGCAGCTGGCTGGCGGTACTGTCGCGCGGCATGGTGCTTGAACGCGACCAGCGCGGCCGGCCGCTGCGCGTGACCGGCACGCTGAACGACATCAGCCAGCGCGCCGCCGCCGAAGAGCAACGCCTGCGCGCGATTCTCGACGCCACCCCGGCGGCCATGCTGGTGGCCGACAAGAGTGGCCGCATCCGCTACGCCAATCCGGTCTGCTGCCACAGCTTCGGCGTCGCCGAAGGTGCGCTGTCAGGGCGTTCACTGGAACAGCTGATCCCGGACACCATGCGCAGCAATGGCCGTGCGCGCGAACTGTTCGCCCGGCCACAGTTGCCGGCCCGGGTGCTGAGTGCCCAGCGCCTTGACGGCAGCCGCTTCCCGGCCATGGTGCACGTGGCGCCGGTGGCGCTGGCCGGGCTGGAGCTGGCGGTACTGTCATTGCGCGACATGACCCAGCGCCAGCGCGCCGAAGAAGCGCTGCACGCCAGCTCCGAACGTTACCGCCTGATCGTGCAGACGGCCGCCGAAGGCATCTGGATGACCGACGCCGACGACAAGACCTGCTTCGTCAATCCGACCATGGCGCGCATGCTGGACTATGAGGTGGACCAGATGCTAGGGCGTGCCATGACCGATTTCATGGACGACGACGGCCGCGCGCTGTTGCGTGCGCACGGCCAGCGGCGCCCGAGCGGGCAGGCCGAGCAGGCTGACGTGCGGCTGTTCCGGCGTGACGGCACGGCGCTGTGGTGCCTGCTGTCGAGCACCCTGGTCAACAGCGACGACGGCAGCTACGCCGGCATGCTGGCCATGATCACCGACATCACGGCGCGGCGGCAGGCCGAGAACGCGCTGCGCGAACTGAACGAACACCTCGAAGATCGCGTGGCACAGCGCACCGGCGAGCTGGAACAGGCCCGCCGTCAGGCCGAGGAAGCCAGTCAGACCAAGGGCCAGTTCCTGGCCAACATGAGCCACGAGATCCGCACCCCGATGAACGGCGTGATCGGCATGGCCTACCTGGCCCTGAAGACCAACCTGGAGCCGCGCCAGCGCGACTACCTGGAAAAGATCCGCTTCGCCGGCGAACACCTGCTGGGCATTATCGACGACATCCTCGACATCTCGAAAATCGAAGCCGGCAAGCTGGAAATCGCGCAGCTTGATTTTGCACTCGACCATGTGATCCAGACGCTGACCACGGTGGTCGCGCCCAAGGCGGCCAGCCGCGGGCTGGAACTGGTGTTCGAACTGGAACCGGGACTGCCGGCCATGCTGCGCGGCGATCCGCTGCGGCTCGGCCAGGTGCTGATCAACTACACCAACAACGCCATCAAGTTCAGTGAAAAGGGCCGCATCCCAGTACGGATCCGGCAAGTGGTGGGCGACGCCCGTTCCTGCCTGCTGCATTTCGAAGTCAGCGACCATGGCATCGGCATTCCGGAACAGGAGATGGACAAGCTATTCCAGTCGTTCCAGCAGGCCGACACCTCGACTACCCGCGAATCCGGGGGCACTGGTCTGGGACTGGCGATCTGCAAGCAACTGGCGCAGCTGATGGGCGGCGAGGTCGGCGTGCGCAGCCGCGCCGGTCAGGGCAGCACCTTCTGGTTTACGGCCCGGCTGGGCGTGTCCAGCAGCACGGTACCTACACCCAGCACGGCGAAAGCATTCACCAGTAACAAAAGAGGCCGTCGGACGATCTGCTCGGCGGCCTTATGTCTGTCAAAGCTGTC
>JBGSBQ010000387.1:0-4335 GCA_041730475.1 Sphingomonadaceae bacterium | reverse complement strand
GGGAGGTCTGGGTCATGGTGCATGTCCTTTCAGTAGGTGAGCAAGATTGCGTACAGCCATAGTAGGTCCTGTTCGCTCAGCGACAAATGACGTAGAAGGTCATGATTTCGGACATGCGATCCGGACCATACTCGCCGTGCGATGCGAGATCTGGCGGTTGACCTGTAGATCGGGTAGCTTGTGAATCTCGGGACGTACCCATATGCCGCGCTCATCTGGCATCTGCGCCGCCGGCTGAGGGGTGTGGTTGCCAGTGCAGTTGTTTTGCCCTGGTGCCGAAGTCAGACCTGGGCGTAGCCGCCATCGGCGAACAATTCGGTGCCATTGATGAACGTGGCATCGTCGGACACCAGGAATAGCACAGTACCTGCGATTTCGTCAGCTTGGCCCAGACGGCCGCGCAGTATCGGTGCCGCCAGCGCGCTGCGGACGGCCTGCGTAGCGCTGCCCAAGGCCGCGGTCTCGGTAGGGCCGGGACTGATCAGATTCACTCGGATGTTACGCGCCTTCAGATCGCTGGCCCAGGTCCGCGCGAATGACCGCAGTGCCGCTTTGCTCGCTGCATAGACGCTGCGACCGGCGCGCCCCTTTACGCCAGCAATCGACCCGGTTAACACGATCGCACCATGATCGTTGAGCAGTGGTAGTGCTTTTTGTACAGTGAACAGGGTGCCACGGAGGTTGGTATTGATGATGGCATCGAAGTCCTCTTCCTGAATGCTGCCCAATGTGCCGGCGATAGCCGTGCCGGCATTGGCAAACACAATGTCGATCCGATGCCCGGTAAGCCGGACTTGATCATACAGGCGATCCAGGTCAGCCAGCTGGGCGATGTCGCCCTGCACGGTGAACACGTTGCCGCCGATAGCGACGCGTGCCGCGTCCAGCGCTGCCTGGCGGCGCCCCATGATAAATACCGTAGCCCCCTCAGCGACAAAGCGCTGGGCGGTAGCCAGGCCGATGCCAGAACTGCCGCCAGTGATCACTGCTGTCTTGCCGTTCAATTTGCCCATGTTGGTATTCCAATCTGATGAAGAAACCCCCGGCCGTCGTGGACCGGGGGCGGTATTACACGTTGTAGCCACCATCGGCATCGATAATCGTGCCAGTGATATAGGACGCAGCAGGGCTGGTCAGGAACAGGATCGGTGCGACGACTTCCTCCAGGCGTGCGAAGCGCTTGACACACAGTCGTTGCAACATGGGAGTGATGGCCTCCCGCATATGGGCATTGATATCCGTTTCCATGAAGCCTGCATGGACGACGTTGACCGTGATGCCTCGCTCAGCGAGGTCGCGTGCGGCACCGCGCGCATAGCCATCGATGGCGGCCTTGATCGATGCCATGTCCGAGATGCCGGGGGCACCCGGACGCAGCCCGAGGTTGGAGCCGACGAAGACAAAGCGACCATCAGTTGCCATCGCCTTCGCTGCGGCGCGCACGATGGCGCGGAAGCCTGAGTTTGCCACCGCCCAGTAGTGTTCAAACAGCGTATCGTCGCGGTCCGGGTCGTCGGCGCTGCCAAAGCGGTCGATCGATGCATTATTTACGACAATATCGAGTTGCCCGAATTGCTCGACGATAGTGTTGATGACGCGCGGCGCTTGTGCGGTGACAGCCTGATCGGCCTGAATCGCGAGACCGCGCACGCCCTGTTGTTCGATCGCTGCGACCACGGCTGCAGCTTTGGGAATCGAGTCCGGCGAAACGAAGGTGAACACCACATGGGCGCCTTGTTGTGCCAGCGCCTTGGCAGTCGCCGCGCCCAAACCTCGGGCGCCACCGGTCACCAGCGCGACTTTACCGGCGAGTGGTTTGGTGTCGGGCTTCATTGCGGGGCACCGAACCCGGCCAGCAGAGCTGTCATGCGTTGTTCGACCTCATCACGGGTACGCGACCAGGCCGGCACTTCGTTGAGCAGACGCTGTTGCCACGCCATGACATGAGGGAATTCCGCGTAGGGCGGGTGGCTGCGTGGCAGGTGGGTGAAAGTCGCAGCCAGGTCGATGTCGGCCAGCGAGAATTGCTCGCCCACCACGTAGCGGCGCTGTTTCAAGTGTTCGTCGAGTACGGCGGCGTATTTGCGGATCGATGCTTCGGCATCGCTGATGACACGCGGGTCTTGCGGGATGCCCATTGCGACCTTGGCGATGCGTTCCATGAACAGGGCCGGCGGCCCCTGCCGCCAGTGTTCTGCAGCCCAGAACATCCACTGCAGCGTCAGGGCACGATCGAGACCCGAGGGGAGCAAGTTAGAGTTGAATTTCTCGACCAGATAAAGATTGATGGCCGATGCCTCGTAAATGACGGCGTCGCCATCAACCAAGACCGGAATCATGCCGTTTGGATTGAGAGCCAGAAATTTTGGCGTGCGCTGGTCGCCCTTGAACAGGTCGACCAGTTCAAATTCAAACTCAATGTCGAGGTGGTACAGCGCGGTAAGAACGCGCCGTGTGCTACCTGATCCTGGATCACCGTAAACTTTCATGTTTTATTCCTTGTAAATGTAGAGAAACGGCGCACTGCACTACCTTTCGGCTGGTGGGCAGCGGTATGCCGGGACAGCAGGTCAGCAGGCGGTGGATTGCACTGCTGGCAGGCAGTATGGTTTATTCTTTATCTGATCGGTACGAGCGACATGGTGATAATATTTATTCTTTTGTGGAATATTTGGGGGCGAGATGGATTTATTGAGTGCGATGCGATCCTTTGTGCGGGTATATGAAGCCGGGTCCTTTAGCGACGCGGCCAAGCACTTGGGCCTAGGGCAGCCAGCGGTATCCAAAGCCATTGCGCAACTGGAGCAACGGCTCGCGACCAAATTGTTCTTGCGCTCAACCCGGGGCCTGACGCCCACCGAGGCGGCGCTAACGTTTTATGAGCACGCGATCCGCACTCTCGACGACGCGGAACTGGCACTCAGCGCGGTGCGTGGCGAACCGGCGGCGCTGACAGGCCGCTTGCGCGTCAGCGGTACCATCACGTTTATGCGCCAGCACATCATTCCCCGCTTATCTGGATTCCTGGCTCAGCACCCGGGGTTGACACTGGATTTTTTGCTCGACGACGGCAATGTAGGGCTGATTGAGGAGGGTGTAGAAGTGGCATTCCGCATGGGCATGCTACCGAGTTCGAATTTGACGGCGCGCCGTATCGGCCAATGCCGCAGGGTGGTCGTTGCTGCACCTGGTTTTATTCAACGTCACGGCCGGCCCCGGCAACCCGCTGAGTTGGCCGGGATGCCCGCCATCGTACTCTCGCGTGGTGAAGGGGGGGAGCAGGTGCTCTTCGCGCGCGAAGGAGTCAGCAGCGAGATCACGTTACAGCCGACCTTGCGTATCAGTGCTCTGGAAGGCGTGCGCGCGGCAGTGTTGGCTGGGCTGGGATTCGCCGTTGCCAGTGAGTGGATTTTTACCGATGAACTGGGCGACGGGAGAGTCTGTGAAGTGCTGGAGGAGTGGTCCTTGCCGCGTCTTGATCTATGGGCCATATTGCCAGGCGGACGGTATGCCGGTCCCAAAGCGCGTGCATTTATTGCGTTTGTCGAGGATCAGCTGGCCACCACCCGCTATGGTTTGCGCAGCGCCGTCGCCAGCATGGCGTGAGGGAGAACTGAAGCTTTGCGGTCGCCATGCGCTGGCGCTATCTTACGGCGGCTTGGCTGCTCGCTGTGGGGCAAGGTAAACACATCGACTGCGGACACCAGTGCATCGGCCTGATTCGTCAAGCCATGCGTCAGCTTGGCAACCTGCTCTACCAAGTCCGCGTTCTGCAGGGTGTGGGCTTCGATCGACATGACAGACTGATTGACCTGCGCGACATGGTCGGCTTGTGCATCGCTGGCGCGGTGAATTTCCGTGATCAATTGCGTGACGGTGGAAATACTGTCCACTACTGCCACCATCGCGGTGTGGGCTTGCGCGGCCAAGCCGCTGCCGGTCTGAATGTAGTCATTGGTGTTGGCAATGATGTGGCGGATTTCTTGCGCGGCGGTGGCGCAGCGGGCTGCAAGGCTGCGGACTTCGCTGGCGACAACGGCAAAGCTACGGCCAGCATCGCCGGCGCGGGCCGCTTCTACCGCCGCGTTCAAGGCTAGAATATTGGTCTGGAATGCAATGTGGTCAATGACCCGGATGATGTCTGTGATGCGCTGGCCGGCACCGGCAATGCTTTCCATGGTGGTCACGACTTCGGTCACTACGGTGTTACTCTCGAGGACCACGGTGCGGCCGACCATTACGCCACGCTGTGCGGTATGGGCGTGCTCAGCATTCCTCTTGACGCTGCTCGACAATTGCTCAGAGCTGAGCGCGGTTCGCTCGAGCGCGAACCTT
>JBGSBQ010000386.1:0-4397 GCA_041730475.1 Sphingomonadaceae bacterium | reverse complement strand
CGTTGTTCATCAAGGCGCGCCAGGCGGTGACGCCGGCCGTGGTCAGCGTGGCGGCCTCGGCATGGCTGTAGCCTTTGGGTGCATGGGTGAATGCCGTGGCCGGCAGGGTGACCTGTTCACGCGCGTAGCCGTCGACCCCGTCGCCCGGCACCGTCGAAAAGCCGTCAACGATGGGTTCGCCATCCAGCCAGGTCGGGAAAAAGGTACTGACGACATGATCGCCCACCGTAAATTCGCTGACGCCTGTGCCAACGGCGGTAACTTCACCGGCGCCATCCGACATCGGGATGCGCGGGGTGGTCGGCCCCCAGGCGCCGCTGACGACGGCGTAGTCATGGTAGTTGAGCGAACTGGCGCGGATGCGGACAGTGATTTCCCCCATTTTTGGGGCCAATGAATCGCTCGTTCCCGGTACCACCTGGTCAAAACCACCGCCGGGCTGTACGTAAATTGTCTTGATGCTCATGATGCTCCTTTCAGAGTCTGCTCTTTAGTTGGGGGGGGGCTTTCCAGCATATTGAAATGAGTTTAAACGCTTTCATCAGGGTGATGGCGAACATGGCTTGCCGTGCTCTGTATATTCTATTTTGTTATTATTAATTAATAATTAATTCTTTTACAGAATATCGTGACCTACCTAGACTTCAGTCATCCCAAGTATTTACGTATTTTGACTGGAGATTTTCATGCACAAATTGGTCCTTTCTGCGGTGTTGACCGCAGCATTCACGATCGGCTCCGCCGTCGCTCAAACAAGCTTGCTCAATGTTTCCTACGATCCGACCCGCGAGCTGTACAAGGATTTCAATGCAGCTTTCAACAAGCACTGGCAGGCTAAAACCGGGCAAACGGTGAATGTGCGGCAGTCGCATGGTGGTTCCGGCAAGCAGGCGATGGGCGTGCGTGATGGGCTGGAGGCGGATGTGGTGACCCTGGCGCTGGCTTTTGACATCGACGCGCTGGTTGAGCGCAAGCTGATTCCGGCTGACTGGCAGAAGCGCTTCCCGCACAATTCCTCGCCGTATACGTCGACCGTGGTTTTTTTGGTGCGCAAGGGCAATCCCAAGGCGATCAAGGATTGGGGCGATCTGGCCAAACCCGGCGTCAGCGTCATCACGCCGAACCCGAAAACCTCTGGCGGCGCGCGCTGGAACTATCTGGCGGCCTGGGCCTGGGCCTTGAAGCAGCCGGGCGGCAACGAGCAGAAGGCCAAGGAGTTGGTCAGCGCCATATTCAAGAATGTGCCGGTACTGGATTCCGGTGCGCGCGGTTCGACAACAACCTTTGTTGAGCGCGGCCTTGGTGATGTGCTGATTGCCTGGGAGAACGAGGCGCAACTGGCGATCAATGAAATTGGCAAGGACAAGTTCGAGATCATTGCCCCCAGCCTGTCCATCCTTGCCGAGCCGCCGGTGGCGGTGGTCGACAAGGTGGTCGAAAAGCGCGGTACGCGGCTGACGGCGCAGGCTTATCTCGATTATCTGTATTCCGAAGAGGGGCAGAATATCGCCGCCAGGCATTACTATCGCCCGCGTGACGCCAAGGTGGCGGCGAAGTATGCGGCGCAGTTCCCGAAGATCCGCCTGGTGACTATCGACGATACTTTTGGTGGCTGGCAGAAGGCGCAGAAAACGCACTTTGCCGATGGCGGCACATTCGACCAGATTTACCTGAAAAAATAGGACCAACATGCCATTGACCGACCTCATCCGCTATTTCAACGCTGCCGACAGCAGCGGGGACAGCACCATGTACCTGAAAGGCCAGCGCGTCGAGGCCTGGCATCGCGGGCTGCTGCTGGGCTCCCTGTTTCAGCCGATTGTTGATTTGCACGAGGAGCGTATTGTCGGCCACATGGCGACCCTGAGTGCGCAGCAGGAGGATGAAACACCGGTTGGTAGCGAGGTGGCCTATGCCTCATGCGACTCGGCGGGGGCGCTGATTTATTTCGACCGCTTGTGCCGCACCCTGCACGCGCTCAACCTGTTGGCCCAGCGCCATACGGTGGGCGGTTACTTGCAGCTGGCCATTGATCCGCGTTATCTGCTGGCGGTGCCGAGCCAGCATGGCCTGGTTTATGAGGCTATTTTGAAGCGTTGCGGTCTGGCACCGGCTGATATCGTCCTTGAATTCTCGGCCAGCCAGCTGGGGAGCGATGGTCGGCTGGCGGCGGCCGTCGAGAATTATCGACGGCGTGGCTACCGGCTGGCCTTGCGTGACCCCGAGTTGAGCCGTGATGTGGCAGCGGTGATCGCCTTCAAACCGGAGATTGTCCGCTTTAGTGGGCCGCCGAATGAGAGCGTACTGGCCAGTTTTCGTCAGGCCGGCATCGCGCTTGAGTTGTCGGGCATCGCTACGGGCGACGATTTTGCGTCGGCCAAAGCGGCATCCTTTGATCTGGGCATGGGAAATCTCTTCGGTGCGGCGCAATCTGACGGTAGACCTACCCACAGCAAGCGCGTAGTCGCCTACAATTCTTTATCGCTATCTGGAGAGTGCCAAGATGAAAATCGCTAATAACGTCACTGAGCTGGTTGGTAACACCCCGCTGGTCAAGCTCAACCGTATCAACGAGGGCGGCGTGGCGACGATCGCCGCCAAGCTGGAGTTTTTCAACCCTGGTCACAGCGTCAAGGATCGGATTGCCGTCGCCATGCTCGACGCTGCGGTCGCTGCCGGCCTGATTGGCCCGGAAACAATTGTGTTGGAGCCGACCTCCGGCAATACCGGTATCGGCCTGGCCATGGTGTGCGCCGCACGCGGCATCAAATCGGCGTTTGTGATGCCGGAAACCATGAGCCGTGAGCGCAAGCTGCTGCTCAAGGCCTACGGTGCCGAACTGATACTGACGCCGGGGCCGGAAGGCATGACTGGAGCGATCAACAAGGCCAAGGAACTGGCCGCCGCCGATAAGCGCTACTTCGTCCCGCAGCAATTCGAAAATCCGGCCAATCCGGCGGTACACCGCAACACAACGGCCGAGGAAATCTGGCGTGATACCGACGGCCAGGTTGATATTTTCGTCTCCGGTGTCGGTACCGGCGGCACGATTACCGGGGTTGGCGAAGTCCTCAAGGCGCGCAAGCCGGGCGTCCAGATCGTCGCCGTCGAGCCGGATGCCTCACCGGTACTGTCCGGTGGTGCCAAGGGGCCGCACCCGATCCAGGGGATCGGCGCCGGCTTCGTGCCGGGCGTGCTGAATACGGTGATTTACGACGAAGTGATTCGCGTCAAGAACGACGATGCCTTCGCCATTGCCCGCCGCATGGCGACGGAAGAAGGCTTGCTGGTCGGCATCTCGTCCGGTGCCGCGACCTGGGCGGCGCTGGAACTGGCTCGGCGCCCGGAAAATGCCGGCAAATTGATCGTCGTCGTCATCCCCTCTTTTGGCGAGCGCTATCTGTCAACGGCGCTCTATCAGCATCTGGAAGTTTGAGCGCCGGATTGAGTATTTTCGACAACCCGCCCGACCGGCGTGGCTCCGACTCGATCAAGTGGAGTAAATACGCCGGTCGCGACATCCTCCCGCTGTGGGTGGCGGACATGGATTTCAGCGCCCCGCCGGCCGTCATCGCCACCCTGCAGCAGCGTATGGAACACGGCGTTTTCGGTTATGGCGGGCCGTGGCCAACGCTGACGGAGTCAGTGCTCGCTCACCTTGAAAGTAAATACAACTGGCACATAGCGCCGGAGTGGATCGTCTGGTTGCCGGGCCTGGTGACTGGCCTGAACGTTGCCTGCCGTGCGGTGGATGGCGATGTGCTGACGGCAACGCCGATCTATCCGCCCTTCCTTTCGGCGCCGAAGTTTTCCGGGCGTAGGCTGCAGCGCTGTGCGCTGGCGCAGATCAATGGCGACTGGCAATGGGATAAATTGGCGCTTAAATCGACGTTGACCGCAACAACCCGGTTGTTCCTGCTCTGCCACCCGCACAACCCGGTTGGTCGTTGTTGGAAGCGCGATGAATTGCTGGATCTGGCCGCCTTCGCTGAAGAAAACGATCTGGTCGTTTGCTCCGACGAAATCCACTGTGGCCTGATTCTCGATGCCGACAAACGCCACATTCCCTTCGCCAGCCTCTCGCCGGCCGCTGCAAAGCGCAGTATTACGCTGATGGCGCCGTCCAAAACCTACAATATTCCCGGTTTGGGCTGCGCCTTTGCGGTGATCCCCGATCCCGCCCTGCGCCACCGCTTCGAGTACGTCATGCACGGCATCGTGCCGCACGTGAATGTGCTGGGTCTAGCCGCCTGCGAAGCCGCCTACCGTGATTGTGGCGCCTGGCATGAGGAACTGATCGCCTACCTCGCGACCAACCGTGACCGGGTGTTTGCTGCGGTCAACGCTGAAAAAGGCGTGAAAATGTCGCGCGTCGAAGCCAACTATCTGGCCTGGAT
>JBGSBQ010000385.1:0-4402 GCA_041730475.1 Sphingomonadaceae bacterium | reverse complement strand
GGGGCGGGGGCGCTGCTCCGCCTTAGCGGAGCAGCAGGGATTTAGGCGCGCACGACGGGAATCTGGCCGATGCTGCTCAGATTCTCGATCTTGGCTTGCCATTCTTTCGGGCCGGTGTTGTGCACCGAGGTACCGGCCGCATCCACGGCGACGGTGACCGGCATGTCGACCACGTCGAACTCGTAGATCGCTTCCATGCCCATGTCGGCAAAGCCCAGCACCTTGGCCGACTTGATCGCCTTCGAGACCAGATACGCCGCGCCGCCGACCGCCATCAGGTAAGCCGACTTGTGCTTCTGGATCGATTCGATCGCGGCCGGGCCACGTTCGGCCTTGCCGATCATCGCGATCAGGCCGGTTTTTTCCAGCATCATGTCGGTGAACTTGTCCATGCGGGTGGCGGTCGTCGGACCGGCCGGGCCCACCGCTTCGTCACGCACCGGATCGACCGGGCCGACGTAGTAGATGACGCGGTTCTTGAAGTCCACCGGCAACTCTTCGCCCTTGGCCAGCATGTCCTGGATACGCTTGTGCGCGGCGTCGCGGCCGGTCAGCATCTTGCCGTTCAACAGCAGGGTCTGGCCCGGGGTCCACGATGCCACTTCTTCCTTGGTCAGCGTGTTCAGGTCGACGCGCTTGGACTTCTCGGTGTCCGGGGTCCAGTGCACTTCAGGCCAGGTCGACAGCGGAGGCGGCGTCATGTAGGCCGGGCCGGAGCCGTCCAGCACGAAGTGGCCGTGGCGGGTGGCGGCACAGTTCGGGATCATGGCCACTGGCTTGGAGGCGGCGTGGGTCGGATGCATCATGATCTTCACGTCCAGCACCGTGGTCAGACCGCCCAGGCCCTGAGCGCCGATGCCGAGGGCATTGACCTTGTCGCACAGTTCGATGCGCAGCTCTTCCAGCTTGTTCTGCGGGCCGCGTTTTTTCAGTTCGTACATGTCGATGTCGTCCATCAGGACTTCTTTCGCCATCAGCATCGCCTTCTCGGCGGTACCGCCGATACCGATGCCCAGCATGCCCGGCGGGCACCAGCCAGCGCCCATGGTGGGCACGGTTTTCATGACCCAGTCGACCAGCGAATCGGACGGGTTCAGCATGACGAATTTCGATTTGTTTTCCGAGCCGCCGCCTTTGGCTGCGACCTTCACGTCCAGCGTATTGCCTTCGACCAGTTCCATGTGCACCACGGCTGGCGTGTTGTCCTTGGTGTTCTTGCGGTCGAACTGCGGATCGGCGACGATCGACGCACGCAACTTGTTGTCATCGTAGTTGTAGGCGCGGCGCACGCCTTCGTTGACGGCATCGGTGACGGTACCGGTGAAGCCTTCGAAGCGCACGCCCATGCCGATTTTCAGGAACACGTTGACGATGCCGGTATCCTGGCAGATGGGACGCTTGCCTTCGGCGCACATGCGCGAATTGGTCAGGATCTGGGCGATCGCATCCTTGGCGGCCGGGCTCTGTTCCGCCTCGTAGGCGCGCGCCAGATGTTCGATGTAATCGGCAGGATGGTAGTAGCTGATGTATTGCAGCGCGGCTGCGACGGATTCGATCAGGTCGTCTTGCTTGATGATGGTCATGATGAGCTCACAGGGTTGGATATGGCAAAGATGCCGACATTTTACACGTGCATTCCGGCAACCGCAGCGTCCTGCGCATACTTGTGGCCAATGGCGACACAATGAAAGATTGGTAAAATGGTACAAGGACGTATGGGATCACGGTCCTCCGCCGGGGACGCCAGCCTGTAAGGACTCAGTAAGCGTAAAAGCTTAAGTTATGACTAAAGATTAACTACAAAGATTAACTTCACCGGAGACTACACATGAGCACCACCGCAACCCCAGCACAAGGCGCCGATCAACAAGGTCCACAAGAATCGCGCGTGTTCGCGCCACCGGCAGCGTTCGTCGCGCAAGCCACGGTGGCCGGCATGGACGGCTACCACGCGCTGTGCGCCGAAGCCGAGCAAGACTTCGAAGGTTTCTGGGCCCGTCTCGCGCGCGAACATCTGGACTGGCAGACCCCGTTCACGCAAACGCTGGATGAATCGAACGCACCGTTCTACAAATGGTTCGGCGATGGCAAACTGAACGTCTCGTACAACTGCCTCGACCGCAATCTGCAGAACGGCAATGCCGACAAGACTGCCATCATTTTCGAAGCCGATGACGGCGCCGTGACCCGCGTCAGCTACAAAGAACTGCACGAAAAAGTCTGCAAACTGGCCAACGGCCTGAAATCGCGCGGCATCAAAAAGGGCGACCGCGTCATCATCTACATGTCGATGTCGGTCGAAGGCGTGGCCGCGATGCAAGCCTGCGCCCGCATCGGCGCCACCCACTCGGTGGTGTTTGGCGGCTTCTCCGCCAAGTCGCTGCAAGAGCGCGTGATCGACGCCGGCGCCGTGGCCATCATCACCGGCGACGAGCAACTGCGCGGCGGCAAGCATCTGCCCCTGAAATCCATCGTCGACGAAGCACTGGCGCTGGGCGGCTGTGACACCATCAAGGACGTGATCGTCTACCAACGCACGGGCGGCAACGTCGGCTTCCAGCCGGGCCGCGACCTGTGGATGCACGAACTGGTCGAAGGCCAGTCGGCCGACTGCGAACCGGAATGGGTCGACGCCGAGCACCCGCTGTTCATCCTGTACACGTCCGGCTCGACCGGCACCCCGAAAGGCGTGCAGCACTCGAGCGGCGGCTATTTGCTGTGGGCCGCGCTGACGATGAAATGGAGCTTCGACATCAAGCCGACCGATGTGTACTGGTGTACCGCCGACATTGGCTGGGTCACGGGTCACAGCTACATCGCCTATGGTCCGACGGCGGTGGGCGCGACTCAGGTCGTGTTCGAAGGCATCCCGACCTTCCCGAACGCCGGCCGCTTCTGGGATACCGTGCAAAAGCACAAGGTCAGCATCTTCTACACGGCACCGACGGCGATCCGTTCGCTGATCAAAGCGTCCGATGTGAATCCGGAAGTGCATCCGAAGAACTACGACCTGTCGTCGCTGCGCCTGCTGGGCACCGTGGGTGAGCCGATCAATCCGGAGGCGTGGATGTGGTACTACACCCAGGTCGGCCATGAGCAATGCCCGATCGTCGACACCTTCTGGCAGACTGAAACGGGCGGTCACATGATCACCCCGCTGCCGGGCGCGACCCCGATGGTGCCGGGCTCGTGCACGTTGCCACTGCCGGGTATCATGGCCGCGATTGTGGATGAAGCCGGGCAGGATGTGCCGAACGGGCAGGGCGGCATTCTGGTGGTCAAGCGTCCATGGCCATCGATGATACGCACCATCTGGAACAATCCGGAGCGCTTCAAGACCAGCTACTTCCCGGAAGAGCTGGGTGGCAAGTATTACCTGGCGGGCGACGGCGCGATTCGCAACAAGGATACGGGCTACTTCACCATCACCGGCCGTATCGATGATGTGCTGAACGTGTCGGGTCACCGCATGGGTACGTTGGAAATCGAATCGGCACTGGTGGCCAATCCGCTGGTGGCTGAGGCGGCGGTGGTGGGCAAGCCAGACGAAACGACGGGCGAATCGATCTGCGCCTTCGTCGTGCTGAAGCAGGCGCGGCCGACTGGTGAAGAAGCCAAGAAACTGGCGCTTGAGCTGCGCAACTGGGTGGCCAAGGAGATTGGTCCGATCGCCAAGCCAAAAGAGATACGTTTCGGTGACAACCTGCCAAAGACGCGCTCGGGCAAGATCATGCGTCGTCTGCTGCGCGTGCTGGCCAAAGGCGAGACAATCACGCAGGACGTGTCGACACTGGAAAATCCAGCGATTCTGGATCAGTTGAAAGAAGCGTCGTAAGCGGTGGGGAAATAAACTTTGTACTCCCGGGAATTTTTGCTATAATTTGCGGCTCCCGAAAGGGAGATGCAGGAGAGGTGGATGAGTGGTTGAAGTCGCACGCCTGGAAAGCGTGTATAGGTTCATAGCCTATCGGGGGTTCGAATCCCCCTCTCTCCGCCAAGAACACGGCAAAGTATGCCAAAGTATGACAAGAAACCCCTAAGAAATCAGACGCTTAGGGGTTTTTTTACGCCTGTACTGCCAAAGTTTGCCAATTGACAGCCACGTTTTTAGCATCCAAGATTGCATCCATGGATGACCCCCAACCAAAACCATGGATGAAAAAATGCCAAAGCTCGCTACCCCGCTGACCGATGTTCAGGTGCGCAACGCCAAGCCCAAGCCCAAGGACGGGCCAAAAACCTACACTCTGGCTGATGGCGGTGGCATGTATCTGGAAGTCTCACCAGCCGGCACGCGCACCTGGCGTATGGCCTACCGCCAGCCGAACGGCAAAAACACCCGGCTGACCTTTGGCACCTACCCGGAGGTATCGCTTGCCGAGGCGCGGGAGCGGCGCGACCT
>JBGSBQ010000384.1:0-4424 GCA_041730475.1 Sphingomonadaceae bacterium | reverse complement strand
GCCGTGGGAATCGAAGGTGGATCTGATCGAAGGCGTGGCGCTGCACACGCTGCCACCACTGTCACCGGCTTAACCCGCAGCGGCCCCCAGCACTTCCTCGCACACGTCGAGCCACGCGCGCGCCGCGTGCGACAGGTAGCGCCCGTCCCATACATGGGCCACCTGCCAGCAGATTTCCGGTTCCACCAGCCGCACCGCATCGAGCTTGCCGATCGCCAGCCGATGCGTGAACGGTTCTGGCAGCAGTGCCACGCCCATGCCGGCCGATGCCATTGCCACCAGCCAGTCCCATTGCCCGCTCTGCGCCGCCACCTGCGGCTCGAAACCGGCCTGCGCGAAGGCGCGCCGCAGGTTGCGGGTCAGCGCAAAGTCATCGCGCAGCAGCACCAGCGGCAGTTTGGCCAGCGCCTTCAGCTTGAGGGTGGTGCGCTCGCGCTGGAAGGTGTCGCGGGCGGCCAGCGCCCAGATCGGGTAGCTGGCAATCGGGATCTCCTGTAGTCCCAGTTGCGGATCGGCGGGCAGCACCGTCAGGCCGACTTCCAGCTCACCAGCCGCCACCAGCCGTTCGATTTCCTGTCCCGTTTCTTCGCGTAGCAGCAGTTCGATGTCCGGATGGCGCTGGCGAAAGGCTTTCAGCACGGGCGTCAGCAGCAGGTTGATCATCGGCGGAATGCCCACTTCCAGCCGGCCGCGCTGGGCCGCCTTGGTGTCGCGCACTTCGGCTTCCAGCTGGCGCAGCGCGGCCAGCATGTCCTCGCCGCGTGCGAACACCACGCGTCCGGTGTCGGTCAGGCGTAGTGCGCGGCCTTCGCGCAGCAGCAGCGCTTCGCCGACTTCCTGCTCCAGCTGGCGCACCATCTTGCTGATCGTCGATTGGGTGACGTGCAGCGATTCGGCCGCCTGCGTGAAGCTGTTCAGGCGCACGGTTTCGACAAAATAGCGCAGCGAGCGGAGATCCATAGGTATTCCAAAAATGAATGGAAGGGCGGAATTTAAGTCATCATTCGAATGTTTCCACGATTCTATACTGTTTCGCATAATCAGAATCAGGAGCACAGATGAACCACGAACGTATCCGCCGCCCGGCATTGATGGACAAGGTCATGACGTCGGCGCAGGCCGCCGCGCTGTTCAAGGACGGCATGACCGTCGGCATGAGCGGCTTTACCCGCGCCGGCGACGCCAAGGCGCTGCCGCTGGCATTGGTGGAGCGCGCCCGCTCGGCGCCGCTGCACCTGACGCTGCTGACCGGCGCATCGCTGGGCAATGACAGCGATGGCCTGATGGCGAATGCCGGCGTGGTGGCGCGCCGCATGCCGTTCCAGAGCGACGCTGCGCTGCGCCGCAAAATCAATACCGGTGAGGTGATGTTCATCGACCAGCATCTGTCCGAAACCGCCGAACAACTGCGCTCCGGCGATCTGCATGGCATCGACATCGCCGTCATCGAAGCGGTGGCCATCAATGCCGACGGCAGTCTGGTGCCGACCATGTCGGTCGGGAACTCAGCCAGCTTCGCGCAGCAGGCGCGCATGGTCATCGTGGAAATCAATCTGGCCGCGCCTTTGGCGCTGGAAGGGCTGCACGATATTTATCTGCCGAAGCGCCGTCCGGGACGCGAGCCGATTCCGTTGGTGCATCCGTGGGCCCGCATAGGTTCGACCTCGATCCCGGTCGACCCGGCGCGCATTGCTGCCATCGTCTTCACCGATAGCCCGGACAGCCCGTCCAACGCACTGCCGCCGGATGCCGAGACGGACGCGATTGCGCGCCATGTCGTCACCTTCCTTGAGGGCGAAGTGGCAGCAGGGCGCATGGGGCCGGAGCTGTTGCCGCTGCAAGCTGGTATCGGCACCATCGCCAATGCGGTATTGCATGGCTTGCTCGAATCGTCGTTCCGCAACCTGACCATGTATTCCGAGGTGCTGCAGGACAGCGCGCTGGAACTGCTCGATTCCGGCCAGCTGGCGATGGCGTCAGCTTCCTCGATCACGCTGTCGGCGGCCGCGCATCAGCGCTTCCTGAACAATATCGAGAACTATCGCGACCGGCTGGTGCTGCGGCCGCAGGAGATCAGCAACCATCCCGAGATCGTGCGCCGGCTTGGCATCATCGCGCTGAACACAGCGCTGGAGTTCGACATCTACGGTAACGTCAATTCGACCCACGTTGGCGGCACCCATATGATGAACGGCATCGGCGGCTCGGGCGACTTCGCCCGCAATGGCCAGCTGTCGATTTTTGTCAGCAAATCGGTGGCCAAGGAGGGCGCGATTTCCAGTGTGGTGCCGATGGTGTCGCACGTTGACCATACCGAACACGATGTCGACGTGCTGGTGACCGAATGGGGGCTGGCCGACCTGCGCGGGCTGGCGCCGCGTGAGCGCGCGCTGCTGGTGATCGAACGCTGCGCCCATCCACATTACCGGCCACAGTTGCTGGCCTATTACGAGGCGGCGCTGCGCGGTGGCGGCCACACGCCGCATGTGCTGGGACAGGCGCTGTCATGGCACGTCCGCTACAAGAGCGAAGGCACCATGGGCTGAGGCGCTGGTAAAATACGGTCATCGGCATTCACTACACATTGGATCGACATGACCATCAAAATCAGCCAGAACTTTGACTCCGGCGCCATCGAGGTGCTGCGCGCGGACAGCGCAGCCGGCATTGAACTGAATCTGCGCAAGGACTCGCACGCCGACATCCACCAGTGGTTCCACTTCCGCCTGCAGGGCGCACGCGGACAGGCTGTGACGATGCGCATTCTGAACGCCGGTCAGGCCACTTACGCCAAGGGCTACGAGGACTATCAGGCGGTGGCCAGCTACGACAGCGAAAACTGGTTCCGCGTGCCGACCAGTTTTGATGGTCAGGTGATGACGATCCAGCACACGCCGGATCTGGATAGCTGCTACTACGCTTACTTTGAGCCGTACTCGTTCGAGCGTCATCTGCGTCTGCTGGGCGAAGTGGCCGAGAATCCGCTGGCCCGCGTGCTCGATCTGGGCAGCACGGTCGATGGCCGCGACATGAATCTGGTGGTGATCGGCAAACCGAGCGCCGAGAAGAAAATCTGGTTCATCGCGCGCCAGCATCCGGGCGAATCGATGGCCGAGTGGTTCGTCGAAGGCCTGATCGATACGCTGCTGGACGACGCCAACCCGATCGCCCGCAAGCTGCTGCAGCGCTGCGTGTTCTACATCGTGCCGAACATGAATCCGGACGGCTCGGTGCGCGGCAACCTGCGCACCAATGCGGCCGGCGCCAACCTGAATCGCGAGTGGATGACGCCGAGCGTCGAACGCAGCCCGGAAGTGCTGTACGTGAAGCAGAAGATGCACGAAACGGGCATCGATATGTTCTTCGACATCCACGGCGACGAGGCGCTGCCGTACAACTTCGTGGCCGGGAACGAGATGCTGGAAAACTTCAGCGATGCACGCCGCGCCACCCAGCAGGCATTCATTGACCGCTACAAGAACGCCAGCCCGGACTTCCAGGACAAGTATGGCTATGCTGCCAGCAAGTACAAGGAAGACATGCTGACGCTGGCCTCCAAGTACGTCGGCCATCACTTCGGTTGTCTGGCGTTGACGCTGGAAATGCCGTTCAAGGATAACGCCGATCTGCCGGACGCCCACGTGGGCTGGAATGGCGCCCGCAGTGCAGCGCTGGGCGCGGCGATTCTGCAGCCTATCCTGCTGTCGCTGGACGACTGAGCATGGGCGTCGAAATCGAACGCAAGTTCCTGCTGCGCGGCGACGCGTGGCGGGAGCTGGGCCAGCCGGTGCTGCTGCGCCAGGGCTATCTGTCATCGCACAAGGACCGGGTAGTGCGGGTGCGCATCGAAGGCGAGGGCGCGGTGATGACGATCAAGGGGCGTAACGTTGGTGCGACCCGTGGTGAGTGGGAGTATCCGATTCCGCTGGCCGATGCGGCCGAGCTGCTCGATCGGCTGTGCGAGCAGCCGCTGATCGAAAAATACCGGCGCCGGATTGCGGTCGGCGCCCATGTGTGGGAAGTTGACGAGTTCCTCGGCGCGAATGCCGGACTGGTGGTGGCGGAGATCGAGCTGGGGGCCGAAGACGAGGCGTTTGACAAGCCGGAGTGGGTCGGCGATGAGGTCACCGACGACCTGCGCTACCTTAACTCGAGCCTGATCCGGCATCCGTATTCGGTTTGGTAAAGGGGCCATGCGGTACTGAGCTACAGCAATGGACGTCGAACCGAGTTACATAACGCCTGCATCCAAACAAAAAAAAGCCTCGTACTCACGAGGCTTTTTCTATTCCGGATGACGGTCAGCTGAAGCACCTGCGCCTCGTAGTCACAGTTAAGGCGCAGGTCGGCTGGCAAACCCCAACGGCGTAAAGCTGGGGTCAGCCCCGCCGGGTCAGACCCCCGGGATTGCACTGGGGGGTAAG
>JBGSBQ010000383.1:0-4443 GCA_041730475.1 Sphingomonadaceae bacterium | reverse complement strand
CGGTGCCGCTCGACATTTCCATGGCCGATGCCTTCGCCGGGCCATTGAAGCACATCGCCTACGAACGGCTGCTGCTCGACCTGATCGAGGGCGACCAGACACTGTTTGTGCGGCGTGACGAGGTCGAGGCGCAATGGACCTGGATCGACGCGATCCGCGAGGGCTGGAATCCTGTCCATCCGCGCAGCCACTGCGCGAGGCGCCGCAGCAGGCCGCCGCGCAGTTCCGGCGCATCAAGGCTGATACCATGATCGGCATGGGGTTTTCGAATCTGGTGGCGTTCTTCATCATGCTGACCACGGCCGTGACGCTGCACCAGCACGGCATCGACACGATCGAGACATCGGCCCAGGCGGCAGCGGCACTGCGGCCGCTGGCCGGAGACTTCGCGTTCCTGCTATTCAGCGCGGGCATCATCGGCACCGGCCTGCTGGCGGTGCCGGTGCTGGCCGGCTCGGCCGCCTATGCGGTGGCGGGCGCCTTCGGCTGGCAGAAAGGGCTGGAGAAACGCGCCACCGAGGCACGCGGCTTTTATGCCATCATCGCCGTCTCGACGCTGGCCGGCATTGGCCTCGGCTTCAGCTCCTTGAATGCGGTGCAAGCCTTGTACTGGAGTGCGGTCGTGAATGGCGTGATTGCGGTGCCGATCATGATCGTGATGATGCTGATGGCGGCCAGTCCGGCCATCATGGGACGGCTGGTGATCGGCACGCGCCTGCGTGTACTGGGCTGGGGCGCAACCGCCGCAATGGCGCTGGCAGTGCTGGCCATGTTCTGGAGCATGGCCAGCTAGCGCGTGCTCCACTTGCTGGCCAGCCGCTTTGGCAGGCCGTCGGCGCTGATCTGGGCAAAGCCGCGATTGAACGCCGCCAGCGCCGCCGCGCCGTGCGGGTGCTTGCGGCTAAAGCCAATGTAGGAATCCTGCCGGCTGCTGCTGAAGGTGGCCAGCACCGCGTCGCCGACACCAGCCTCCTGGACCACCCGGCGCGCGCTGTGCAGGTCACTGTCCATCACCAGCGCGGCATCGATGCGGCCCAGCGCCAGCTTCTTCAAGTTAACCTGCTCCGAACGCGCCACCACCAGCTGCGCGCCGCGCTGCCGGGCCTTGCTCAGCGACTCAGGATACTCATAACCGTTGACGATACCGATGCTGACGCCGGCGCCCAGTTCCGCCTCCCGGAGCGCCTGCAGCGGCTGCTGCCGGTTCTGGAAGTACACCGGCGTCACACTGAACAGGGGCTGCTGGGAAAACTGGATCGCGCCCTGCAATTCCGGCTCGTGCGACATGCTGAAACAGGCCGCCTCGGTGCCGGCCAGCACCAGCGCCTTGCAGCGCGCATACGGCACTACCACCAGTTCCACCGCCATGCCAGCAGCGCTGAAGGCGGCCCGCACCAGTTCATTCGCATAACCGCTGCCGTCGCCGTTGGAAAACGGCTCGGCCGCATCCTCGACCAGGATCCGTAGCGGCGCTGCCTGCGCGCACAGCGGCGCCGGCCACAGAGCTGTCGCCATTAGCACGATCAAGGTTCGACAGGTGCGCAGCACGGAATCTTCTCTGTGGCAGGATGTGAAAAAGAATACAACATGGTTTTTTCGCTATCATAGCGTCACTGTCTTCAACCGATCAACCGTTCAATTTTTCAAGGATGTAACCATGGCACTATTCATTGCGGGATTACTGTTGTTCCTCGGCGTGCACTCGCTGCGCATCGTCGCCGATGGCTGGCGCAGCCGCATGCTGGCGCGGCTCGGCCAGCCGGCCTGGAAAGGCGCGTACGCGCTGCTGTCGCTACTGGGTTTCGCGCTGATGGTGGTCGGCTTCGGGCTGGCGCGCCAGACGCCGCAGCAATTGTGGATGCCGCCGCTGTTCTTGCGTCACGTTTCCGGCCTGCTGGTGCTGCTCGCCTTCGTGCTGCTGGCGGCCGCCTATGTGCCGCATAACAGCATCAAGGCGAAACTGCACCATCCGATGCTGCTGGCCGTGAAGCTATGGGCGCTGGCCCACCTGCTGTCGAACAGCGCGCTGCATGACGTGCTGCTGTTCGGCGCCTTCCTGCTGTGGGCCGTGCTGTGCTTCCGCGCCGCGCGCCAGCGCGACCGCGTGGCCGGCACCCGCTATCCGGCCGGCCGCGCCGGCGCCACCATCGTTACGGTGTTCGCCGGACTGGCCGGCTGGGCACTGTTTGCGTTCTGGCTGCACGGCTGGCTGATCGGCGTGCGTCCGTTCGGCTGATGCGACAGGCTTTGCGCCGGCGGCACGCTGGCGCGCTATGGGTTCCCGCCTGCGCGGGAACGACGACGGTTACAGCACTTCCGGGGCCGGACCGCCCAGTTCCTGCGGCTGCGGCGCCGCAGTCGCCTTGTGTTCACCGGCCAGCGCCATGTACATGGCCGGCACCACGAACAACGTGAACAGGGTACCGATCGATAGCCCACTAAAGATCACCAGTCCCATCGCATGCCGCCCCGCCGCGCCGGCACCAGAGGCGATCACCAGCGGCACCACCCCGAACACCATGGCCGCCGTCGTCATCAGGATAGGACGCAGCCGGGTGGCAGCCGCTTCTTCAATCGCTTCACGCTTGCTCTTGCCTGCGGCACGCAGATGATTCGCCACTTCGACGATCAGGATGCCGTGCTTGGAAATCAATCCCATCAGCGTCACCAGCCCCACTTCGGTATAGATATTGATCGAGGCGTAGCCGAGGAAGATGAAGATCATCGCTCCGAACAGCGCCAACGGCACCGATACCAGAATCACGATCGGATCGCGGAACGATTCGAACTGCGCTGCCAGCGCCAGGAACACAATCACCACGGCAAAGGCCATCGTCAGCAGGAAGCCACCCGATTCTTGCACATACTGGCGCGACTGGCCCGAGTAATCGACGGTGTAGCCACTCGGCGCCACTTCCTTGACGGCGTCCCGCAGGTATTGCAGGATCTCGCCCTGCGACGCGCCGCTCACGCCGGACAGCGTGGCGGAATTGAGCTGCTGGAAGCGGGTGATCGATTCCGGCACCACACTGTAGCTGATGCTGGCCACGGTGCTGGCCGGGATCATGGCGCCGCCCGGGGTCTTGATGTAGAAGTCCAGTACATCAGACGGATTCAAGCGGTCGACCTGCTGCACCTGCGGTATCACCTTGTAAGAACGTCCGGCGATCGAGAAGTAATTCACGTAGCCGCCCCCCAGCGCTGCGCCCATCGCATTACCGAAGTCCTGTTGCGTCAGGCCCAGCGTGGCCAGCTTGTCGCGGTCGACATCGACCTTGGCCTGCGGGGAATCGACTTTCAGGTCGACGTCGGCGAAATAGAACTTGTTGTCGGCGACCGCCTTGTCGAGTACCTTCTGTGCGACCTGATTCAGGTTTTCGAACGGCTCGGTGGTGGTGATCACGAATTGCACCGGCAAGCCCGAACTGCCCGGCAACGCCGGAAACTGGAATGCCGCCACGCGCGCGCCAGCGATGTGATTCCACTTCTCCTGCAGGTCCTGCTGGATCTCATGCGCCGAGCGGCTGCGCTCACCCCAGTCCTTGGTCAGCACCCCGCCGATGCCGGAATTCACGGTCGGCACGCCAGTGATCTGGAACATCTGTTTATACTCGGGCATGGATTTGCCAATCTTGAAGACCTGATCGGCATATACCTGCATTTGATCCGAGGTCGCCGTCGGCGCACCGACCACCTGCGACAGCACGATGCCCTGATCCTCCTCCGGCGCCAGCTCGGACTGCGACATCTTGAACATCAGCGCCAGCAGGCCGCTCAGGATCACGCCCATGACGATCAGCACCGGCCAGGTATTCAGCAAGCTATGCAACACCCGCGCATAGCCGTGATGCACCTTCTCGAACACGCGGTCGATGGCCTTGACGAAGCGGCCCTCGTCCTGACTAGGCAGGAAGAAGTGGCCGCACATCATCGGCGACAAGGTCAGCGCCACCACCCCGGAGACGGCCACCGCCCCGGCCAGCGTGAAGGCGAATTCAGTGAACAGCGCACCGGTCAGGCCGCCCTGAAAGCCAATCGGCACATACACGGCGATCAGCACCACCGTCATTGCCAGGATCGGACTGCCCAGTTCCCGCGCCGCGACGATCGCCGCATCGAACGGACGCATGCCGGCCTTCATGTGGCGGTCGACGTTTTCTACCACGATAATGGCGTCATCCACCACCAGCCCGATCGCCAGCACAATAGCCAGTAGCGTCAGCAGGTTGATCGAATAGCCAAGGATCAGCATCACGAAGAAGGTACCGATCAGCGACAGCGGCATCGCGATCACCGGCACGATGACGGCACGCAGGCTGCCGAGGAACAGATAAATCACGATGGTGACGATGACCAGCGCTTCGACTAGCGTCTTCACCACTTCCGAAATCGAGGTGTTGATGAATTCCGTCGAGTCGTACACGATCTCGCCGGTCAGGCCGA
>JBGSBQ010000382.1:0-4468 GCA_041730475.1 Sphingomonadaceae bacterium | reverse complement strand
CTGGGTGCGGAACACTTTGTTGATCAGCTCGGCCATGCTGTCGAGGTCGATATTCCGGCCATCCTTGCTGTGCAGGCCAGCCGCGATGCGCGAGGCCGTCATCGCCGGCTGCTTGGTCGCCACAGTGAAGTGCAGCAAGTGGATGAACATAAAGCCCAGCGAGTAATTCATGCTGTACAGGAAGGCTTCGACCAGCGGCGCAGCGCGCAGATAGGACATCAGAATCTTGACCAGCGCCATGAAGCCGATCACCAGCCCGGCACCGGCCGAGGACAGGAACATCGCGGCCAGCTGCTTGCGGTCGTCGGCCACGTAGTGTTCGCCGGTGCGGCTGGCGTTCTCGGTGACGTTGCGCGCCAGCAGGTCGATATTGTCGGCCAGCAGGTCGCGGATCTGGTATTTGTGGTTGTGGGCTTCGATCAGTTCGTTGGCCAGTGCGATTGCCGCCGTGCGCCGTACAGCGTGATCGGTGGCCGTGACATCGACCAGGAACAGCAGCTTGCGCAGCCGGTCTATGCTTTGTGTCAGCGCCACCAGCATGTAAGTCAGTGCGATGCTGGTGCCTTGCACCAGGGCCTTCTTGCGAATCTTGCTGATGACGGTGTCGCACTGGTCCAGCATCACCAGCAGGTGGCGGGCATCGTCGAACTGCACGGCTTCGCCCTGCAGCAGGCGCTGGTAGCCGTCCAGATAGGCGTTCACTTCGACGTTTTGCTGCATGAACGGCGAGGTGTGGGTTTCGATTTCGGTATGGAAGTTGGTCAGCTTGGGTTCCAGGCCGATGGCGGCGACACGGTAAGACAGGGTGCGGATCGCTTCCAGCAGGCCGGGCAGCAGCAGATTGCCGGGCTGCTCGCCATCGGCCGCATGGATCACGTCAAACAGGGCCAGCCAGTCAGCCGCCGGGACGGCACTGATCCACAGGTGATCGGTTTTTTGGTAGATGACCTGATCCAGCGCATCGGCCAGATAATCGTCGCCCAGCGCGGGCGGTAGCATGCGGTAGGCGATGCGGCGTTTCAGTTCGGTGAAGAAGCCGTCATTCGACAGTACGCCGATCTCGGTGTACAGGCTGGCATGGCGGCGGCTGTCTAGCAGGCGGCAAGCGTAGGCACGCAGCGCCGCTGCGTGAGCCGGATTGCCTTTCAGCAGCTGGCACAGGGTACGGACATTGGCGGTAGCGGTGGCACTGTCGGCCGGGCGTTTGGGGCGCAGAGTCTGGAACAACTCGACCATCAGGCCGATATCGCTGCTGTCTGCGGCTATGCGTTCGAGGATAGCAAGCATGCGAGAGAGGTGGCGGCGAACCGCGAGCTAAAAGACCAGTATAGCCTGATCTTTCACCTCGGTATGTACGCTGGCGTACTGAGCTTTCCTGCGGGATACATTCCCCTCGGCTCAGCCTGGATGCCCGCCTGCGCCGCAACGACGGGGCGGCGGCGCGCCCGCAACTTAGCAGAGCTGGATTTTCTGGGCCGCAGCCCGTAGTTCGGCGCGGAAGTCCGGATGGGCAATCGAAATCAATTCCTCGGCGCGCTGCCGGGCCGACTTGCCGCGCAACTGGGCCACGCCGAATTCAGTCACTACGTAGTTGATATCGTTCTTGCCGGTGGTGACGTGGGTACCCGGCGACAGGGTCGGCACGATGCGTGAAATAGTGCCGTCCTTGGCGGTCGACGGCAGTACGATGAAGGCCTTGCCGCCGCGTGAGCGGTTGGCGGCACGCACGAAATCGACCTGCCCGCCGGTGCCCGAATAGGGTAGGTGGGCGATGCTTTCGGAGCCGCACTGGCCCAGCAAATCGACTTGCAGGCTGGCGTTAATCGCCATCAGCTTGTCGTTCTGGCCGGCGATGTAGGGATCGTTGGTGTAGTTCACCGGATGCATTTCCAGCATCGGGTTATGGTGGATGAAGTCGTACAGGCGCTTGGAGCCGAGCGCGAAAGTCGCCACCATTTTGCCCGGCATGAAGGTCTTGCGGCGGTTGGTGACGGCACCCGACTGCACCAGCTTGAGGATGCCATCGCCGATCATTTCGGTGTGGATGCCGAGATCGTTCTTGTGTTCGAGTTGCATGACGACGGCATCGGGAATGCCGCCATAGCCGATCTGCAACGTGGAGCCGTCGTCGATCATGTCGGCCACATATTTGCCGATTGCTTCCTGCACCGGGCCGATCTTCGGCAGGCCCACTTCGATCACGGGTTCATTGCTCTCCACCAGCGCCGTCACCTGTGAGATATGGACGTGACACTGGCCGTGCGCAAACGGCACGTTCGGGTTGACTTCCAGCACCACGGCGCGGGCCTTCTGCACCGCCGCCATCGTATAGTCGGCGCCGAGGCTGAGCGAGAAGTAGCCATGCTCATCCATCGGTGACGCCATGCTGAACACGACATCGGAAGCAATCTGGCCGCGCTCGATCAACTGCGGCAGTTCGGAGAAATAGGCCGGAATGAAATCGGCCCAGCCAGCCTGCCCGGCGGCGCGCGAGGCACCCCCAAAGAACAATGCCACATGCCGCACATGGTGCGTGGTGTCGCAATCGAAATAAGCGTATTTGCGCAGCGCCAGAATCTGCGCCACCTTGATATCGCGAAAGCGGGTGCGCTGTTCGGACAGCGCCGTCAGCAGCGTCGGCGGCTCGCCGGCGCCGGAGGGGACGATGATGAAATCGCCATCGCGTAACTGCGTCAGTGCGTCGGTGGCGCTGGTGCGCTTGGTCTCGTATTGTTCTTGTGCAGACAGGCGTTGCATGGGGTATCGGCCTTTCACAGACAGGTATGGCGAATATGGGCATTACTATAAACCTGTGCTGTCAGGCCGTGCCGCGCGCGGCGGTGAAATATCTTTATTTTGCGCAGATGTGTGCGCTGGGTGACATTGTCAGCGAACCGTAAGACGCTTGCGCTGTACTGATGGAGCGGCAGCGTGCGGTGGCAGGGTGGCGGGCAGTCCTGCTGGCGGGGGGATGTGCTAAATTGACGGGCGGCATGCCCGGCACGGGCGCGCCACTTTGCAAACAACCACCGGGAATCAGCATGTACCTGACTTACTTCAATGGCAGCTGGACTGAAGGCAATACCCCCCTGTTCGGCGCGATGGACCACAGCGTCTGGCTGGGGTCTTCCGTATTCGATGGCGCCCGTTCACTGGCTGGCCACATGCCGGACCTGCGCCTGCACTTGCAGCGCGTGATCGCCTCGGCCGACAGTGTCGGCCTGATCTGTCCATTGAGTGTCGACGAGATGGAGAAACTGGTGCGCGAAGGTGTGGCCCAGTTCCCTGCCGATGCCGAGCTGTACATTCGCCCGCTGGTGTTCGGGACCGATGGCCTGCTGGTGCCGGTACCGGAAAAGAGCGCGTTTGCGCTGACCCTGTTCGATGCGCCGATGCCGCCGTTCACCGGTTTTTCCGCCTGTATGGCCGAGCAACTGCGTCCCGATCCGCTGATGGCGCCGACCGATGCCAAGGCGTCGGCACTGTATGCGAATACCAGCAAGGCCTTGCGGCTGGCCAAGCTGCGCGGCTTCGACAGCGCCGTGGTGTGTGACAGCGACGGTAATGTGGCCGAATTCGGTACCGCCAACCTGTTCCTGGTCACGCCGGACGGCACGGTGGTGACGCCGGTGGCGAACGGCACTTTCTTGTCCGGCATCACGCGGGCGCGGGTGATCGCCTTGCTGCAAGAGCAGGGCATCGCGGTGCAGCAGCGTATCGTGCGTCCGGAAGAGCTGGCGACGGCGCTGGAGATCTTCAATACCGGTAACTACGGCAAGGTCAGCCCTTGCATCCGCTTCGAGCAACGCAGCCTGCCGGTGGGCCCGATCGCGACGCTGGCGCGCGACCGTTATCTGGCGTATACCGCGACCCAGTAAGCCGTTTTATTTGGGCGCGCTGGTGCAGGCGCCCAACCATCGCCCCTTGCTCTCGACCTGCATCTGCTCTGGCTTGCCGTGCGCATGGGTGGTGACAGTCATGCTCGAGGTATAGCCGCTGTCGCCGATGAAGCGGACCGTGCCGGTGCCGCTGGAGGCCGGATTAGTGCAGCGGAACGACAGATTCAGCCCGCCCGGCACCACCAGATTAGTCGAGCTGCAATTGCCTTGTTGGCCGGTGGGAATTTCCTGCCGCGCCGCCATCTCCGGCGTGACACAGACCGACAGTTGCATGCTGCCATCACCGCTGACCTTGGGCATGCTGGCGCCATTCTTGGCCATCAGGGCTTCGATCTGGGCCCGTTGCTCGGGCGGCAAACTGGCCAGCTGGCGCAACGCGGCCGCCATGGCCTGGTCGGTCTGCGCATTCGACGAGGTGATTTTATTTTGCAGCTCCCACTGGCCCGCTTTCATGGTCTGGGCGGAAGCATGGGCTGCGGCCGCAGTCAGCAGCACGGCGATCAAGCGTTTCATGTTGGACTCCGATGAGGATGTACTGCCAGCATAAACGAAAACGGCGCGGCCCTCGA
>JBGSBQ010000381.1:0-4490 GCA_041730475.1 Sphingomonadaceae bacterium | reverse complement strand
ACCCAGTCGAAAAACACAGGAATCCTCGGTGCCAACTCTGGCGTGATGAAGCAGCGGCGCAGCAGGTAGCGGCGGGTTGCTGACGACAGCTTCGGCTCGGTTTCTCCGGCCGACAACGCCAGCAGCACGTTTCTGGCTTCTTCCGGCGCGGTGTCGTAGATATTGCGGAAGTGGTTGACCGCGTTGCCTTCCACGCGCACGTCGCGGTCTACGGCGGCCAGGTCTTCGAGGGTGGCTTCGGTGCGTTGCTCGGCGTTGAGGCGATCGACGAGCATGCTGCCGTAGAGCTGCAGCAGCAGCGGCTGGCAGCCGGTGCGGGTGATGACCTCTCGGGCGACGGCTTCGGGGATGGCAGTGAAGCCCGGGATCGGGCGGGTCAGCAGGCGCATCGCCGAGTCGGGGTCGAGGTGCTCGACGCGCAGTTCGCGCAGGTTGATGAAGTGGTCGCTCCAGATCGCGTCGAGTTCGTCGAACGGGGCAACGCCGGCCACGAGCAGGCGGATGTTGCGGCGGTTCTGCACCGTGGCGCGGAACAGGCCCATGAGCTGCAGCAGTGACCTGCGGTCGCCGGGGAACAGGTCGGGCAGGCGCTCGAATTCGTCGATGCACAGCAGCAGGCGCCGCGAGCCGAGCGCGGCATCGACCTGTTCGAGCCATTGTGCGAAGGCGGTGATGTCGGGGTTCGGGGCGAGTTTTGGCAGCACCAGATCGCGTTCGCGGCGGGCTTGTTCGGCTGCGCGGGAGGCGATGGCGCTGAAGAACTGTGCGGGGGTTCCAGCGGGGTTGTCTTGCAGGTCGAAGAAGACCGGCACGGCGTCGGGCAGCTTCAGCGGCAGCATCCGCAGCAGCGAACTCTTGCCGCAGCGGCGCGGGCCGAGCAGGGCGAGCGAGTTGCGCTGCTGCGGGTCGGCGAGGATGGCGTCGAGGGTGCGGATGAGGTCGTCGCGGCCGACGAAGACTTCGACGCCGCTGGCGGTGCTGAGGGGTTGGGTGAGGAACGGGTTGGGCACGGAGTTCGCGGCGTCGGCGTCGGCTTGTGCGCGCAGCTCGTTGAGCTTTTCTTGCCAGATGGGCTGAATCGGTGCGAGGGCGGCGCGTCGCTCCTTTGATTCTTCGGCGAGCACGCGGGGTAAGCGGTTCAGTTCCAAATAGGCATCGTTCAAGTATTTCTGGCGCTGGTGGGCCGTACTTGCGTGGCGGGCGGCTTCGATGTATCTGGCAACGTCACGAAAAACCAAAATTCCTTGGCTGGCGGATTCTGCTGTCGGTAGCCACTCGCCCTTTAATTTCATGATGGAGTCAAATTTCCCGTGATTGGCGGCCAACTTCAGTTCTTGAGCTGCAAAAATTGCCGTGACCCTGCGGTAGATAAGCTGTTGGCCAATTGATCGCTCGCAGGCTTCCAGTATGATTAACACCTCTTTTTCGTGGCCATTTTCGTGGCTTAATAAAATATGTTGCTGTAAGTATGGAATGGTTAATTGACACAGATCGTGTCGCAAAACCGATTGGTAATTTAGCGTTGTTTTTGCATTATATTCAAGCGAAAATACAACAACACTTATTATGCATTCTATTATATAAAGTGGCAATCTTAGATAAAATACAGTAAAAAATATTAGAATATTTATTCCCGCCATCAGCCCTTCTGGGAAGAAACTGTATCTGATCGATTCAATCGTTGCTATTATTGCGCCAAATACTAAACTGTTGGCTACACAAATTTTAATTTGTGTCAGAGTGGAGTTTTCTTCTCTTCTTGCTGGAACTCTTGTGCCCAAGGTAATCCCAAGGATTGTGCCTATTACAATTCCATTCGATGTGGTTAATGCTGAAATTCCCAATGTGATGATCATGCATCCAATTGCCGTACCAATAACCACGGCGGAGGTTGCTTCAACAATTATCGGGAAAAAAATATTTATCGCTATACACGTAAAAAAAATTATAAGGGCACTTGTGGAGTTTATCGATTGATTTTGATGCAATCTAAATAATATCGCGAGCATTTGATATAATATATTTATTATTAATCCCGCCGTGATTATTTTTATTAAAAATTTTTTATGAATTGTGCCGATGCGCCATAAATGCCATCCAGGTGCATCTTCATTTATGCCGATGATGGCTAATTGACGGTGTAGAAGAGTAGGCTGCATAAACAGCATCCATGCCAAGCGCCAGATGCTTGGCAATCCCGTGGAGGTACTCATTCCAGATTCTCCAGCCATCGCGCCACTACTTGGCCAAAAGGTTCAAGCCGATCATTCAGGAGGCCGCGATTGGCTAGCTTGGATTTTTTCCATTCAGGGCTGGTAAGCAGATTTTTCAGCGTGTTCCGATCCCGATCCTCCATGGCTCGCCAAAGCTCCTGCAGCCGAACTTCCGCCTCATCGGTGAATCGCCCCAGTGCCTCTCGGCTGGTTTCGCAATCCCCAAGACACTGCCCGAACAACTGCAGATAAAACGGATGCCGCCCTGCCCATTCGTGCATCAACGCGCCGTCGTCAGCCGCGAAGCCCGCCATCTCCACCAGTGCCTCGGCCGCTGCCGGTTCCAGCAACCCGAGTCGCATCAACTTCAGCCGGTTCATCAGCGGTGAATCAGGTTTGAACTCGCTGATCTCCGCCGCCGTGGCGAACACCCAGACCGAGCGGTCCAGCATCGCCCGCACCCGAGACCAGAACCGCGCATCGAAGCCGCGCAGCACATCACGGGCGTGATCGACCAACACAAGCGGCGCCAGCGGCCCTTGCTGGCCGCTCCAGGCGTTCAGTACCTCGGCGGCCCCATCGGGATCATTCGGAGCGTTCGCACCCGTGATCGCCTTGACGAAGGCTCCGATGCTGGCGCCCGCGCCGTCCTTGCCGTTGACCTCGCGCACCTCGCGCCCCCGCTTGCGCGCCTCGATCGCCCAGGTTTTCAACAGCGAAGACTTGCCGATGCGCGAATCACCGACCAGCGACACGCTTTCACCGCGATCGAGAGCCAGACCAAGCTGGCGCAATTCGGATTGACGGCCGACAAACAGCGGTGGAACCACTGGGCGGCGCGGGTCGTAGGGGTTGGGTCGCGCGGCGCACACAGACGAGGAGACCGAAGAGGACGGCGCGAAGGCTCCGGCCGTCTTGCGTACACGCGGCTGATATGCGCCCACTGGCGATGGCTCGATGCCGGCGGCGCCGTCCAAGGCCTCGCGCAGATCCTCGTAGCCCTTGCCTGGGTGCGGCTGGTGCCATGTGGCTGAGCGCAGCGGTTCTGGGATGTGCGCTGTGTCGCCCGGATGGAAGACGACCGGAATGAAGCGTCTGTTGAGGCTCTTGCTGTCGTACAACTCTTGCGTGATCACCGCGCCTTCCCAGTCCACGCCCTTGCCGACCCCAGGTGCCTCCTTGCCACGAAAGCGCCGGTAATACGTTTCGGTGCAGACGACGAGCACATGGCTGGCATCGTCGAACTGGTTCAGCATCCAGCGCGGCCAGCCCTCCGGCGGACTGTCGTTGACGTAGTGGTCGAGCCGCGTCTCGTAGCCATCGCCCCGCAGTCGCTCGGAAAGGTCGAGCACGCGCTGGCGGTGAAGGTCGTTGTCGTGGCTGTAGCTGATGAAGACGATCGGATTCGTCATGTGTCTTGTCCCCCGGATTTGCAACTTTACCGGGCGCCCGATCGCTTGCCAGCATCCCTTCAAAGTAGTAACGTTTCTACATCGAATGTGATGCCCACCCCCAGGAGATCCCCATGATCACCACACTCTCCAGCCGCGCGTTCAACCAGGACGCCAGCGGCGCCAAGAAAGCCGCCCTGAAGGGACCGGTCTTCATCACCGACCGCGGCCGGCCCGCGCACGTGCTGCTGAGCATCGAGGAGTACCGCCGGCTGACCGGTGGTGAGGCTGGCGCGCGCAGCATCGTGGACATGCTGGCCATGCCGGTGACGGACGAAGCGGCTGACATCGACTTCGATCCACCGCGCCTGAACCTCAAGTTCCGCCCGACGGACCTCGGCTGATGTGGCTGCTCGACACCAACGTCGTGTCCGAGTTGCGCAAGGCGCGCACCGGACGTGCGGACCCGAACGTGGTGGCCTGGGCGCAGTCTGTGCCACCGGCCAGCCTGTTCCTGTCGGTCATCACGCTGCAGGAGTTGGAGCTTGGCGTTCTGCAGGTCGAACGCCGGGATGCGGCGCAAGGGCGCGTGCTCCGGACGTGGCTGGACGAGCAGGTGATCCCCTCGTTCGCCGACAGGGTGCTGGTCATTGACACGGCGGTGGCGCTGCGCTGCGCCCGGCTGCATGTGCCAGACCCGCGATCGGAGGCCGATGCGCTCATCGCCGCCACCGCGCTGGTGCACGGCATGACGGTGGTGACCCGCAACACCGCCGACTTCGCGCCGACCGGGGTGGCCTTGCTCAACCCCTGGTCGGCGACCTGAACGGCTGCAAGGTCAGAGCGTCGGCGCCTGCCCGAACACCCGCCCCGAATGCTCCCGCAT
>JBGSBQ010000380.1:0-4474 GCA_041730475.1 Sphingomonadaceae bacterium | reverse complement strand
GAAGCATCTGGCCAAGTTGGCGGTAAGTGCCGCACAGAATGGATTTAAGCCAAGCTGCGTTACGACCTGGACGGCACTGCCGGCGCCGAAGTCACCGATACCCACCGCGCCCACGCTACGCAGGTGCTGCAGGAACGCTTCAAGAAAGAAGCCGAACGCAAGAAAGCCGAACGTGACGCGGCCGCTGCCGAAGAAGCGGCCCGCGTGCGGGCTGACAAGCTGAACCAGCTGACCGCGAAGTTCTCGCGCAAGGGCTGAGCGCTTGAGCACGGACCTGCCGCACGGCGCCGATGCCGGCGAGGCGGACTTGCCGCCCTACCACGGCATCGCCCTGCGCGATGTGCGGCTGGTGCACAGCCCGGCCGAGGCCGAGGCCGCGCACCGTGCGCTGCTGGCAGCCGATGCCATCGGTTTCGATACCGAATCGAAACCGACGTTCCAGAAAGGCGAGACCTCGACCGGTCCGCACCTGATCCAGCTGTCAACTGACCAGATTGCCTATCTGTTCCAGATCGGCGTGCACACGCCACCGGCGCTGGCCGCGATTCTGAAAGAGATTCTGGAAGCCCCCACGCTGCTGAAGGTCGGTTTTGGCCTGTCGGACGACGTCAAGCGCCTGCACAGCAAGCTCGGCATCGTCGCTGCGCAAGTACTGGACCTGTCCGTTGCACTGCGCACCCCCGGCCAGCGCAACGATCTGGGCGCCAAGACGGCGGTGGCCAAGTACTTTGGCCAGAAACTGCAAAAATCCAAGAAAATTTCGACCACCAACTGGGCCAGCAGCCGCCTCAGTGAAAAGCAGATATTGTATGCAGCCGATGATGCCCAGGTTGCCCTGCGCATCTACCGGCACTGGATCGCCAATGGCGGCAAGCTGCCGCCGATCCGTCCGCCCAAACTGCCCCGCACAGCGCGGCCAGCCAGCGCAGCATCACCTGTGACGGACTAATTCGCCGCCTGAGGCTATTTTTATTGCGGGCCGCGGTATATGCTGAGCACATCGCCAAAAATTTGGCCCACCCCCGTGCCCACCCCATGCCCCTGCTGACGCGCCTGACCATGCGCCTGACCGCCGCCCTGGCCCTGACCGCACCCCTGTCATTGCCCAGCCATGCGGCACAACCGCTGAGCACCCTGCCCGACACCCTGGCACAACGGGTGGCCGCATGTACCGCCTGCCACAACAACCAGAGCCGCAGCGACGCCTTTTTTCCGCGCATCGCAGGCAAACCGTCGGGTTATCTGTACAACCAGCTGGTCAACTTCCGCGAGGGGCGCCGCAACTACCCGATGATGACGTATATGGTCGATCACCTGCCGGATGCCTACCTGCGTGAAATTGCCGACTATTTTTCGGCACTGCATCCGCCCTACGCCCCGGCCACTATCAGCACGGCCAGCAACGCGCAACTGGAACGCGGCCGGACACTGGTATTGCAGGGCGATCCGGCCAAAAAAGTCCCGGCCTGCATCGCCTGCCACGGCAAGCAGCTGGCGGGCGTGGAACCCAGCGTCCCCGGCCTGCTCGGCCTGCCACCCGACTATATCAATGCCCAGTTTGGCGCATGGAAGAGCAAGATCCGTCGCGCTCAGGCCCCGGACTGCATGGCCGAGATTGCCACGCGGCTCAGCAATGCCGACGTCGCCGCCTTGTCCGGCTGGCTGGGCGGGCAGCTGCCCGACGCCGCCGCCCGCCCTGCCACCACCGTCCCACTGCCGCTGCCGCTGGCCTGCGGTAGCGTGCCGGACAGTGTGACCCGCCCAGCGAGCGCGCCATGAAGATGACTAGACTCCTGCTCGGCGCGGCGGCCGTTGCGCTCACCGGTGTGGCTGCCTGGCTGGCCCTGCCGGCCGATGACCTCGGCCCGGCACCGAGCGCAACGCCCCAACACAGCAAGGCACAGCAGGTCGAGCGCGGCGCCTATCTGGCCAAGGCCGGCGACTGCATGGCCTGCCACACCACGCGCGGCGGCGTCGCCTATGCCGGCGGGCGGGCCCTGCCTACGCCGTTCGGCAAAGTCCTGTCACCCAACATCACGCCGGACCGCGACACCGGTATCGGTCTGTGGAGTGCCGACGATTTCTGGCAAGCGCTCCACAACGGCAAGTCACGCGATGGCCGCCTGCTGTATCCGGCCTTCCCTTACACCAACTACACCCGCATCACGCGCGACGATGCCGACGCGCTGTATGCCTATTTTCAGTCGCTGCCAGCGACGCACCAACCCAACCAGCCGCATCAGCTACGCTTCCCGTATAACCAGCAACTGCTGCTGGCCGGCTGGCGCGCACTGTACTTCCGGCCAGCCGTGTACCGGCCGCAAGCGCAGCAAAGCGTGGAATGGAACCGCGGCGCCTATCTGGTGCAAGGACTGGGACATTGCAGCGCCTGCCACAGCCAGCGCAATGCGCTCGGTGCCAGCGGCAATACGCTGAGCGGCGGCCTGATTCCCGTTCTGGGCTGGTATGCACCGTCGCTGACGGCCGACGCCGAAGCCGGACTGGGCGACTGGCAAACCGACCACATCCAACAGTTGCTGAAGACTGGCGTGGCACCGCGCGCCACGGTGTTCGGTCCGATGGCCGAGGTGGTGCGGCAAAGTTTGCAACATCTGGACGATGCCGATATCGGCGCGATGGCGGTGTATCTGAAATCGCTGCCCGGCCAGCAGGCGCCACGCGAGGTCGAGCTCGACAAGTCGCAGCGCGCGCTCGACTACCGCGCAGCGGGCGCCCGTATTTATGACCGCCATTGCGTGGAATGCCATGGCGCACAAGGCCAGGGCCTGCCGCCGCATTACCCGCCGCTGGCCGGCAACCGGGCGCTGACGATGGACGAGGCGGTCAATCCGATCCGCATCGTCCTGAATGGCGGCTTTGCGCCCGGCACGGCAGGCAATCCGCGACCATATGGCATGCCACCGTTTGGCCACGTGCTGGATGACACGGAAGTGGCACAGGTGGTGTCATACCTGCGCAGCGCCTGGGGCAACCAGGCGCCGGCCGTCAACAGTACCGACGTCAACCGCTACCGCGCGATCCCGCTCGACTGAGGCCCGCCTCAGCCCTGCTCGGCGAAACCGATGCGGTCGGTAGTGGCGTTGCGCGCATCGTCGATGCCGATCTTGCCCTCGGCCAGCAATTTGCGCAGCGACGCGTTCATCGTGTGGCAGCCTTCCGCCTTAGCACTGCCCATCCAGCCGCGCAACGACGACAGCTGGCCGCCCGCAATCATGTCGACCACGGCCGGGGTCGAGGTCAGGCATTCGGTCGCCAGATGGTAGCGTTCGCCCTGCACCGATGGCAGCAAAGCCTGGCACAGCACGCCGCGCAGTGCATGCGCCAGCGCCTGCGACTGCGCTTCCGAGTTGCCCAGCAGGCGCACCATCTTTTGCAGCCCCAGTTCGGTCGAGCGGGCATGCAGCGAGGCCAGTACCAACGGTCCCGATTCGGCCAGTGCCAGCGCTTCCTGGGCGGTCTGGGCGTCGCGGATTTCGCCAATAACAATCACGTCCGGCCGCTCGCGCAAGGCATCCAGCGCGCCCAGGTAAAAGCTCTCGACGTCGCCATCGAAACCCACTTCGCGCTGGGTGATCACGCACTTGCGCTGCGGGATCAGCGTCTCCACCGGATCTTCAATGGTGATGATGTGGCCGGAACGGTGCTTATTGATTTCGTCGAGCATCGAGGCGATCGTGGTCGACTTGCCCTGACAGGTATCGCCGATGATCAGCACCAGCCCGCTGGTCAGCTTGGCAAAGTTTTGCTCATCCTGACGCAGGCCCAGCTGGCCCAGCGCCAGCGGCTCTTTCGGGAAGCGCCGGATCACGCACCCGAGCCGCTTCTTGCCCTGGAAGGTGAAGCAGTTGGCACGGATACGCGCCGTGTGCAGGTCGATCGAACGGTCAAAGGCGCGGTCCTGAATCCGTTTGCGCCAGCTCGGCTCGACCACTTCAAAGAACTCTTCCAGTTCCTCACGCGTGATCGGCGAGTCGGTGACGGCCACCAGCCCTTTCGGCTGGCGCAGTAACAGCGGGCTGTTCTGATGAATCAGGATGTCGCTGAAAATCAGCTTGGAGTTCAGCAGATGGAGAATTTGCTCGACCAGCGTGCCAAACACGGGATGGTCTTCATTTTCGATATAGCTCAGGGTGCGAATTTGCGACGACAAGTGATTTTCCATCTGTACTCTGCTCTCCGTGGTCGGGTCAACTACTCACACGATTATAAGACCAGCGGCACGGAAAGCCAGAGAAAAGATTGCACTTCCGAAACTTCTGCAACACTCAGCTGCGCAACTTCGGATACTTGAAGCCGGTCCGCAAATCCATGCTGTAGCGCTGCCCCTTTTCCTCGACCAGCACGTGTTCCGGCGGCGCATCGCCGGCTAGCGCGCGCGACAGCACATGCAAGCCTTCACCCTTGCGTATCAGCTCGTCGCAGCGCTCATACACATTGCGGCAGCCCGTTTCGG
>JBGSBQ010000379.1:0-4498 GCA_041730475.1 Sphingomonadaceae bacterium | reverse complement strand
CGATCAGGATCACGGCGACAAAATCGACACCGTCACGGTGCGCGCCTTCCGGCGTCGGGCGGCCGATGCCGTCGGTGGTATCGATGCGGAACTGGTGCGCTTCCACATACCATGGCTGTGGTGCGGCCTGCTGGCCGCGCGCGGCGCTGCACAGCTGGCCGACTGCCGTCAGCAGCGCGCGCCATACTGGCGCCGCCACGATCTGATCCTGCATCGGTTCGAACAGGCGGTTCATGCCGCCGTGCAGCGCGTTGTATTCGAGTGGTTGCCAGTGGGCGCGGAGCGGGCTCTGCGTCAGGCTGGCGCCGTCCTGCACGAAGCAGGAATGGCGCCGGCGCCGGTAGCGGCCGCCGTCCTTCAGGAAGTTATCCAGTGCCAGCGTGTCCCAGCTGGGCAGCAGCTGATTCAGGTCGGCCAGACTGCTGTCGGCCAGCGCAGCGACATCCTGCGGCGCCAGCAAGGCGTAGCCATCGGTGCGCAGCGCCTCGATGGCACTGGCGGCGGAAGTGTATTGCGGGGCGGAGGTAGTCATCAGGATAGGCTTAACAAGGGATCCCTATTGTACCTCCGGCACCGGGCTTGCTGCAGTGGCGTGCGCAGCTAGTGGATATCAGCCTGCATCCATCAGGTTGGCGCGCAGCTCGGTCAATTGCTGGCGCAGCGCCTGCACCTGATCGAGGCCGCAGCGGCTGGCATCGAGCACGGCGGGCTGCAGCTTGGCTGCGTCGTGGCGCAGGGCGTCACCATGGGGCGTCAGCGTGATGATGACCTGGCGCTCGTCGCTGGCGGCGCGGACCCGGCTGATCAGGTCGGCCTGTTCCATGCGCTTCAGCAGCGGCGTCAGCGTGGCCGAGTCGAGGAACAGCCGTTCACCCACTTCGGATACGGTCAGGCCGTCACGCTCCCACAGCACCATCATCACCAGATATTGCGAATAGGTCAGGCCCATGCTGCGCAACAGCTTGCGGTACACCTTGCTCATCGCGAGCGAGGTGGAATACAGGGCAAAGCACAACTGGGCATCGAGCCGCGGCGTGCCAAGGTCGGCGGGGAGTGGTTTCGGGTTCATGCCGTCATTCTAGGTCGCGCGCTATTCAATTGCAAGCGATTACCAGAAATTAATTTTCTGTGCAAGGAGGGCTCGGGTATGATGGGCAAAGCAACTTGTTTACCGGTTCCGGGGGAGATGCAGTACATGAATGTCAACGCCAAGGCCATCATCCTGATTGTCGATGAAGCACCGGACAATCTGATCGTGCTGAATGGCCTGCTGCAAGATCAATATGACATCAAGCTGGCCAACAATGGCCGGCTGGCGCTGCGCATCGCCCAGCAATTGCCGCGGCCCGACCTGATCCTGCTCGATACCGCACTGCCGGAGCTGGACGGCTATAGCGTCTGCCAGCAGCTGAAATCGAATCCCGACACGGCCGGCATCCCGGTGATCTTCCTGCTCGGTGCCGCAGCGGTGGCCAATGAGCGGCGCAGTTTTTGCGAAGGCGGCGCCGAGATCCTGTTCAAGCCGGTGGTGCCGGAGACGCTGCTGGCGCGGGTCGCCACCCAGCTGCAGCTGCGCCAGCAGCGCGAACTGCTGCAACACGAGGGCCGGCTGGTTGAGCATCTGGTGCAGGAGCGGACCCGGGAACAAGGCCGCATGCTCGATGCACTGGTGTGGGCCATGGCCTCGCTGGTCGAAACCCGCAATTACCAGACCATCAACCATCTGCGCCGGGTCCAGCATTATGTGCAGGCGCTGGCCTGCCAGCTGCAAGACCACCCGCGCTTCGCGGCCGAACTGAGTGTGGCCCACATCGCGCTACTGTTCAAGGCGGCGCCACTGCACGATATCGGCAAGGTCAGTATTCCGGACGCCATCCTGTTGAAACCGGGGCGCCTGACGGACGACGAATTCGCCATCATGAAGCAGCACACTGTGTATGGCCGGGATGCGATCGCCGGCGTTGAGCAGCATCTGGGCTACAGCAATACGCTGCTGCGCTATGCGCGGGAAATCGCCTATTCGCATCAGGAGAAATTTGATGGTTCCGGCTATCCGCAAGGGCTGTCCGGCGATGCGATCCCACTGTCGGCGCGCCTGATGGCGGTGGCCGATGTGTATGATGCACTGATTTCCAAGCGGGTCTACAAGCCTGCCTTCACCCACGAAACCGCGATCGAGATGGTGCGCCAGGGCAGCGGCGAACACTTTGATCCGGACGTGGTCGATGCGATGCTGATGGTGGAAGAGCAGTTCATGGAGATCGCCACCCGCTACCGCGACCAGCCCCCCGCCTAAGCGATGCGCGCCCACGGCCTCCTCGCATTCATCTTCGGCCTGTGCATCACGGGTGCTGCCTGCATGCTGGTGGTGGATGCTCAGCAGCAGCAAATCCGCAGCAACTTCCAGCGCGACGCCGACAAGATCGCGCGCGATACCGAAGTGCGGCTGCACACCTATTTCGACGTGCTGCTGGCGATCAAGGGCATCTATGCGCTGGACGACAGCGTTGATCGTGGCCGTTTCCACCGCTTCGTCGGCGAGCTGCAACTGACGCAGCGCTATCCCGGTTTCCAGGCCTTGCAGTTTGTGCGCCAGGTGCCGGGTGCGCAGCTGGCACGTTTCAGCGACGCGGTGCGGCGCGACACCAGCCTCGCGCCGCAGGGTTATCCGCAATTCCAGGTGCATCCGCCGCAGCAGCAGCACGATCCGCACTACATCATCGAATACACCGAACCGCTGAAGGGCAACGAAAGCGCCTTCGGCCTCGATCTGGCCGCGCTGCCGACCCACCGGCAGGCGCTGGAACTGGGGGCCGCCAGCGGCGACATTATCGCCACCGAACGTATCACGCTGGTGCAGGATGCCAGCGGCGAGCCGGGCTTCGTGGCGCGCGCGCCGGTGTACCGCAATGGCATGCCGCTGGCGACCGAGGCGCAGCGGCGCGCCGCGCTGGCTGGCTTCAGCGCCATCGTGTTCCGCGTGAATACGCTGATGCGTGAGGTGATCGAACCCAACATGCTGGAGCACCTGCGGGTGCGCATCAACGATAACGGTTACCTGCAGGACGGCGGCGACGATGCGCCCGGTCCCGACAATCTGATGTTCGACAGCGGCGGCAAGGCTGGCGCGCCGGAGCTGACGGCGAGCGCCGGCCTGATCGTCGGTCAGCGCCTGTGGCTGTTGCAGTTCGAGGGCCGGCCCGGTAGCCGTTACAGCCGCGCGCAGTTGCCGGTGCTGCTGATCGGCGCGGCCGGCATCCTGATCAGCGCGCTGATCGGCGCCTTGCTGGTGGCGTCGCGGCGCGTGGTGGACGCCAAGCATGGGCTGGAATATAGCCTGACCGAGCTGGAAAAGGAGAAGACCAAGGTGGAGCAGGCGCGCAGCGATCTGGCGCGGGTGGCCGGCACGCTGAAGCAGGCCCAGACCAATTTGATCACGTCAGAAAAAATGGCGGCGCTGGGGGCGCTGGTGGCGGGCATCGCGCATGAACTGAATACGCCGATCGGCAATACGCTGCTGACGGCGACTGCGCTGAGTGACATGGTCAAGGATTTTCAGGCCCGGCTGGCCGGCGACGGCATCAAACGCTCGGCGCTGGAGGCGCATCTGGCCGATGCCCGCAGTGCCTGCGACATCATGGCCAGTTCGCTGACGCGCGCGGCGGAGCTGATCCAGTCGTTCAAGCAGGTGGCGGTCGACCAGTCCAGTGGCCAGCGCCGCCGCTTCCTGCTCGATGAGCTGGTGCACGACATGCTGACCACCTATGCGGCCCAGCTGCGGCGCGGTGCCTGCGAAGTGGTGGTGCAGGTGCCGGCCGGGATGGAGTTCGATTCTTATCCGGGCAGCTTGAGTCAGGTACTGAGTAACCTGATCGGCAACGCCTTGCTGCATGGCTTTGATGGCCGCGCCTGCGGCTGTATCTGGCTCAGCGCCAGCCGGGAGGGGGAACAGGTGCGGCTGGTGTTCCGCGACGACGGCGTCGGCATGGCGCCGCGCACCTTGCACCAGATTTTTGACCCCTTCTTCACCACCAAGATGGGGCAGGGCGGCTCTGGCCTCGGCATGAACATCGTCTACAACATCGTGACCCGGGTGCTGCGCGGTACCATCGAGGTCGAATCGGTGCCGCAGCAGGGCACCACCATCACGCTACTTCTGCCATTGTCCGTGCCGCAGCAGCCGCTCGATCAGGAAGCCGAGCGTCTGCTGCATGGCAGCGCTGCGCCTCAGGCGTAGCGGGCGCGCAGCAGCTGCAGCATGGCGACGTTCAGTTCCCACGGGTTGGCAACCGGCTGGTTGGTGTAGGGCAGCGACGGCGTGTACGGCTGCGGACCGAATTCCGGCGTCAGCGTCAAGCGCTCGGCCCCGGCGGCGCGGCGCAGCGCCACCACCCGGTCCCACCATTGCAGGTGCGCCTGCAGCGCAGCCTGCGCTTCGGGGGCGCGGAAATCGCCCACCTGCGGGCCTTGCGCATGGCCGACGCGGGCATGGATGTGG